>DPCD01000109.1:11964-12132 GCA_003516765.1 Clostridiales bacterium
GACGTTCTGGAATTTACCAGCCACGGCTACGACGGGTATATCTTTGACGAAAACGATAACCGCCTCGATTTCAAGGGCTACCGCGTCGACTGCATCACCGACTTCGCACTCGACTTTTTCGAGCAATACGACGGCAAGAAGCCGTTTTTCATGACGGTCTCTCACATC
>DPCD01000133.1:0-1674 GCA_003516765.1 Clostridiales bacterium
ACGACAAGAGCCTGTCCGCGCCCCAGTTTACAGAAGCAGAGGCAACGGAAGCACCGGACGCAGACCTCTGCACGCAGCCTGTTGCCGTTCTGACGGATTGGAACTGCGCTTCTGCCGGAGACGACTTTGCTGTTTTCGCGAAGGGCGCGCCCAACGTGACCCTGATCGGCACAAACACCGCAGGCGGCACCGGACAGCTCTTACTGACAGAGCTTCCCGGAAACTTTCTTTTTGCCGTGTCGACCTATAACTGTGTCATGGAGGACGGTACGCCGGTCTGCAACAACGGCGTGCCGCCGGATGTCTGGTGCGAGCAGACGGTATCAAGCGCGCTTGCCGGGCAAGATGCCGTTCTTCTGAGAGCAATTGAACACCTTGAAGAAAAAGCAGGAGAACGTTAAAAAGTACATCCTCTTTTTCTTCCTCGAAAACCCTCCAAAACGCAAAAAACAGGAAGCACATCTTCTCTTTTTTCTTCGAGAGGATGTGCTTCCTTTTTATCATTTTTGCGTTAGGTGGAAATCAGAACATTTCCAGCCCCAAAAACAGGGTTTTATCTTACTTGTTCAGTGCTTCGTCAACCGCGACCGCGACTGCAACCGTTGCGCCGACCATGGGGTTGTTGCCCATGCCGAGGAAGCCCATCATCTCGACGTGCGCGGGGACGGAGGACGAGCCTGCGAACTGCGCATCGGAGTGCATACGACCCATGGTGTCGGTCATGCCGTAGGAAGCGGGACCTGCTGCCATGTTGTCCGGATGCAGGGTACGACCCGTGCCGCCGCCGGAAGCAACGGAGAAATACTTCTTGCCCAGCTGGACGCACTCTTTCTTATAGGTGCCTGCGACCGGATGCTGGAAACGGGTGGGGTTGGTGGAGTTGCCGGTGATGGAGACATCGACGCCTTCCTTGTGCATGATTGCCACGCCCTCGCGGACATCGTCAGCGCCGTAGCAGCGGACGTTTGCGCGCTCGCCTTCGGAGTAGCGAATCTCACGGACGATCTTCAGTTCGCCGGTGTAGTAGTCGAACTGGGTCTGCACATAGGTGAAACCGTTGATGCGGGAGATGATCTGCGCAGCGTCCTTGCCGAGACCGTTCAGAATGACGCGCAGCGGGGTCTTACGAGCCTTGTTGGCGTTGCGGACGATGCCGATCGCGCCTTCGGCAGCTGCGAAGGACTCGTGACCTGCCAGGAAGCAGAAGCACTGAGACTCCTCGGAAAGCAGCATCGCGCCCAGGTTGCCGTGACCGAGACCAACCTTGCGGTCGTCGGCGACGGAGCCGTCGATGCAGAACGCCTGCAGACCTTCACCGATGGCGGTAGCAGCCTCGGCAGCGGTCTTGACGCCCTTCTTCATTGCGATTGCCGCGCCCACAGTGTAAGCCCAGCAAGCATTTTCAAAGCAGATGGGCTGAATGCCCTTGACGATTTCGTACGGATCAAAGCCCTTCGCCTTGCACATCTCGCGGCACTCTTCCACCGAGCCGATGCCATACTGTGCGAGGACGCGGCTAATCTTGTCGATTCTTCTTTCGTAGCTCTCAAACAATGCCATTTTCGTGTCCTCCCTCTCTTAGTCCTTGCGGGGGTCAATATACTTGGCAGCGTTATCCCACTGACCATAGTGACCCTGGGCTTTCTTCATCGCCTCAGCGGGCTCGATGCCGGC
>DPCD01000133.1:1932-2366 GCA_003516765.1 Clostridiales bacterium
TCGTAGCCGATGATCTCGTCGTCCTTGTTCAGAGCGATCTTCGTGCAGTAGCCTTCTGCCATCTCGAGATAGCGCGGACCCTTCGACTTCGTAGCAAACATCGTGCCGACCTGGCTTCTCAGACCCTTGCCGAGGTCTTCCATAGAAGCGCCGACGGCAAGACCGCCCTCGGAGAATGCAGACTGGCTGCGACCGTAGACGATCTGGAGGAACAGCTCACGCATGGCGGTATTGATGGCGTCACAGACGAGGTCGGTGTTGAGCGCCTCGAGAATGGTCTTGCCGATGAGAATCTCGGAAGCCATAGCGGCGGAATGGGTCATGCCGGAGCAGCCGCTGGTTTCCACGAGTGCTTCTTCAATGATGCCGTTTTTGACATTCAGCGTCAGTTTGCAGGTACCCTGCTGGGGAGCGCACCAGCCCACGCCGTGGGT
>DPCD01000133.1:2450-6794 GCA_003516765.1 Clostridiales bacterium
GAGTGGGTCATGCCGGAGCAGCCGATGGTCTCAACAAGCGCTTCTTCGATCACGCCGTCTTTGATGTTCAGCGACAGCTTGCAGGCGCCCTGCTGCGGTGCGCACCAGCCAACACCATGAGTGAAGCCGGAAATATCCTTGATTTCCTTTGCCTGAACCCACTTTCCCTCCTCGGGAATGGGAGCAGGACCGTGATATGCGCCCTTCGCCACCGGACACATATGCTGTACTTCAGCCGTATAAATCATAAGAGTCTTCCTTTCAGACAGTATTTCTCAAGGCAGCCCCGGAGAACCCGAAGTTACCGATCTTATATTTGGATTATACCCAGATTTCGCAGAAATGTCAAGAAATCCACAGGAAAATCGATCTGTGTTTTCCTGTACTTCTTCCGTCATTCTGCCAAAAATCAGAGCTCCAGCTTCTTTTCCAGACACACCAGCTTTACGCCCGGAATGCCGTTGAAGGTGCACTCTACAATCCCTGCCTCCCAGAAGCCGAGCTTCGCGTAAAACCGGCGCGCACCCACGTTGATAGCATTCGTGTCCATGCGAAGATACGCGCAGCCGTGATCGATTGCGTACTGCTCATAAAACGAGACAAAGGCTTTTCCGCAGCCATGCCCCGCCGTCCCGGGGTCCACCACCAGCGTGTGCAGCACCATAATCTCGTTTTCCGGCACGTCCGCATAGCGCCAGTCGGCGTTTCTGTATTCCGGTACCTGCACCTGATTGATGCGCGCCGTCGCGCAGATGACACCGTCTGCCTCCATGACAAAAAGGTCGTCTGCTGCCAGCGCAGCACGCGCCGTCTGTTCGGTCGGATATACCCCGCGCAACCAGCCGATCGTTACCTGCCCGGCTTCCTCCCTCAAAAGAATCCGGTCATAAATACCGGCAATCGCCGGAACATCTGCCTGCATCGCTTTTCTGATTGTGTATTGCATATCAGCACCTCATGTTTCAAAAAACCGGGTTGCCAAACACAACCCGGTTTTCAGAATCAGTCTATCAAATTTCGTCACCGGCGAGAGATTTTCGTTCAGAGCAAGGCGGAAGGGCGAAAGCGTACCGTGTGTACGTCGAGCCCGACCAACGCGGCTCTGGGCGAAAAGATCCGGCGGAGATTATTTTGTGCCAAAGATTCTGTCGCCCGCGTCGCCCAGACCCGGGACAATATAGCCGTGCTCGTTGAGGTGGTCATCGAGCGCACCGGCATAGATTTCGACGTCCGGATGGTTCTTCTGGAGATACGCAATGCCTTCGGGCGCGGCAACGAGGACCATGAGCTTGATGTGCTTGCAGCCGCGCTTTTTCATCTCGTCGATTGCCGCGGCAGCGGAGCCGCCGGTGGCAAGCATCGGGTCGACAATGAGGATATCGCGCTCAGCGATGTCCTTGGGCATTTTGCAGAAGTAGACGTGGGGGATGAGGGTTTCTTCGTCGCGGAACATGCCGATGTGACCGACACGGGCGGACGGAACCATGCGCAGAACGCCGTCGACCAGACCGAGACCTGCGCGCAGGATGGGAACAACCGCGAATTTCTTACCGGCAAGCGTCGGCGCGTCCATCTCGCAGATCGGCGTTTCGATGTGCTTGGTGGTCATGGGCAGGTCGCGGGTTGCTTCGTAGGTGATGAGCATGCCGATTTCGCTGACCAGCTCGCGGAAATCCTTGACGCTGGTGTCCTTGTCACGCATGATGGTGAGCTTGTGCGCCACCAGCGGATGATCCATAATGTGGACATGGGGACCGAATTTGTTTTCCTTCATCCTGTTACTCTCCTTTACCGTCCGTTATTCTGTTTTTGTTTTCTCCAATCGCGCGCGTTCTGCCTGTGACAGGCGGAGATAATTGGGCGTTAAGCTTCCCGCGTCGCCGCGTTCGCCTCTGCCGATTTTCTCCCACGCCGCAAGCGCCGCGCCGGATGCGCGCTGCTGACGAAGATGCTCGGGAAGCAGCGTCAGCCGCGGCAGGCTTTCCAAAAGAGTAGTATAGCACAGCTCCGCGCCGTCGCCAACCAGAAATATCGTTTTTTCGATATTTTGTAGATCTTCACATAAATCGTCCAGCGAAATTGCCCGATCCTCACGCAAGCGCACAAGCGTTTCGCCGCAGCGCTCGAACACCGCGTTATAAACCTGCGCACGTCTTGCGTCCATGCAGCAGCAGATGACGCCGCCCAAACATGCCGCGCTGCGCGCCATCGCCTCCAGCGTCGACACGCCGTAGCACGGAATCTCCCGCCCCCAGGCAAAGCCCTTTGCCGCTGCCACGCCGATGCGCACGCCGGTAAAGCTGCCCGGTCCGTCTGCCACGGCGCAGGCGTCGATATCCCGCGGCGTAAGGTCACAGTTTCGGAGCAAGTCTTCTGCCATCTGCATCAGCGTCCTGCTGTGCGTCTGCCCGGAATTCTGAAAGTATTCGGCAAGCAGCCGTCCGTCGTCCAGAACGGCAACGCCCGCGGCTTTTGCCGAGGATTCAAATGCCAAGAGCTTCAAAGCGTGCGCCTCCTTCTATCGTAATGCTGCGCCGGTCCGGCTGCACGGGGTCTTTTTCGATCGTGACGGCAATTGCGCCTTCGAGCGCATCTTCCACATTCTCGCTCCACTCCACCGCGCACACACCGCCGCGCGCCAGATAGTCCTCCCAGCCGATGTCGAACAGCTCTTCGCTGGAGGAAAGCCGGTACATGTCAAAGTGAAACAGCGGCATGCGCCCGGAAAGATATTCATTGACAATCGTATACGTCGGACTCGTCACGCATTCCGTAACGCCCAGCCCCGCTGCCAGCCCGCGGGTAAAAGCAGTCTTTCCCGCGCCGAGATCTCCGTAATAGGCAATCACGTCGCCGGGCTTTAATCGCGCCGCCAGCTTTTTCCCGAGCAGCTCGGTCTGCTCCGGGGAATTCGTCGTTATGGTCATGGACCCATCTCATTTCATTCGTCGATTTTTCGCCCCCTATCTTACCATACCTGCCCGGAAATTGCAAAGGAAATCCTCTTCTTCGCAGCTGAAACTTCCGGTTTACAGATCGCGGGAAATTTGGTATAATGTCTTGTAATTATCCCGCACGCTTGGAATGGAGGTGACGCAATTGCGTGAAATTTTCCGCGCCATCCGGGAATTTGTCAGAAAAGCGGATATGATTCTGCTCGCGCTGTGCGTCACGGCGACGGTCTTTGGCATTGTCGTGATCTCCAGCGCCACCAACTATGGCGGCAACGCCCGCTATGTGCGCACGCAGACGCTGGCTTTGATTCTCGGTATCGCAGTCTATGTGGTTCTGACGCTCATTGACGTCGATATCATCGCCGAGCGGCGCGAGCTGCTGCTGATCTTCAGCGTGCTGTTCATCGGCATGCTGAAAATCTGGGGCGTCGACCGCGGCGGCAATAAGAGCTGGCTGGATTTCCCCTTCCTGCCGTTTAACATCCAGCCTGCTGAGATCTGCAAAATCTTCTATATTCTGATTCTGGCGAAGGTCATCAGCGTCGAGGAAAACAAGATTTCCTCTCCCCTGACGGTTTTCAAAATTGCCGGTATTACGCTGCTGCTGGCTGGCGAGATTATTCTGGTGTCCGACGACCTCGGCGTCGCGCTGTGCTATATCTTCATCTTCATCATCATGGCATATGTCGGCGGCGTGAACTTCATGTGGTTTCTTGCCGGCTTCGGCGCAATCGCCGTTGCTTCTCCGTTTCTCTGGAGCCGCATGCGAGAGGACCAGCGCAATCGTATCCTCGTCATTTTTGACGAGACAATCGACCCCAATGCACAGGGCGTCCGCTATCAGATGAACCGAAGCATTCGCGCCCTGCAAAACGGTGGCATCACCGGGCAGGGGCTTTACCACGGCAGCATGGTGCAGAGTGGCTCCCTTCCCGAACGGCACAACGATATGATCTTCTCGTCCATCGGCGAAGAGCTGGGACTTCTCGGCTGCCTTGCGGTTTTGATTCTGCTGACAGCAATCATCATCCGCATCATCCATGTTGGCATCAAGTCCGGCAACAATATGAACCGGCTCATCTGCGTCGGTATCGCCGGCATGCTTGCCTCACAGACGATCATCAATGTCGGTGTCTGCCTCGGCATTTTCCCGGTCGTCGGTCTGACGCTCCCGTTTTTCAGCTATGGCGGCAGCTCGATTGTCACAATGTTCCTTGCCATGGGCGTCGTCTCCGGCATTCACATGCGACCTGCGCCGGATATCAGCGCGATGTACATTCGACCAAAAATGAATTAGGGTTTTGGGGCGGCGAAAGCCGCCCTTCTTCTTTATTCTGCCGTGCGTGGCGGCAGGCGCCAGAGAGAAACTGGTGGAGACCACCAGACTGTC
>DPCD01000028.1:0-2838 GCA_003516765.1 Clostridiales bacterium
TATCTGCTTGGCGGCGCGGGCGGCGGCATGCTGGCGGGGCTCTGGTTCCGGAAGGTTTCGGCGCGGGTTTTGCACATTGCGCTGGGGCTTCTGATTCTCTTTGGCGGCGCGAGGCTGCTGCTATGGTAGATTTTTTCCTTGCCGTGCTTGCAGGGCTCATCTGCGGCGTACTGTCCGGCTTCGGCATCGGAGGCGGCTCACTTCTGATGGTCTGGCTGACGGCGCTTCTTTCCATGGACCAGCGCACGGCGCAGGGCATCAATCTTCTGTATTTTCTGCCCGCCGCCGGCTGCTCGCTTATTTTTCACGTCAAAAACAGACAGATCGTCTGGAAGGCGGTCGTCCCCGCCGCAATTGCCGGGTGCCTGACCGCCATCCCCGGTGCGATGCTTGCCGGAAGCGTGGACACGGCGCTGCTGCGAAGGTTATTTGGCGGCTTTCTGGTCCTCGTCGGCATCAGCGAGGTCTTTTTCAAGGGCAAAAAAACCGGCAGCTCTGGCTGAAGCTGCCGGTTTTTCACGTATTACACAAGGATCATGATTCCCGCAATGATCAGCAGCACGACACCGATCCCGCGGTTCCACGCAAGCGCCGCCTCGGACGGCTCCGCGTCCTTGACCTTCCAGCCGACATCGAGATGCCACGTCAACTGCGGACAGGCGGTGTTGATGCCGCCGACGAACAGCAGAAACAGGATGATTCCCCAGCTCTTTGTGGACTTTTCTTCGTGCTTCGCGGCTGGCGACCGCTTCAGCACGCGGTCTAACGTCATACCGTCCGGGTATTTGCCGGAATCAAAATCAGGGCTCGTCGCGCCGCTGGAAAAATTCCCGTCTTCCTTCCATGTGTACGTCTCGCCGTCCGGATAGGTAAACGTCACGCTGTAGCCGGTGCCGCTGGTATCATAGCGGTAGGAATAGGTATTTGTGCCGTCGGAAATGGTCCCCTTGTAGGCATCGATCGGCGTGATGGTGTAGACAGCCCCATCCCACCCGGTGGTGTACGGCTCCAGAGAAGCCGTTGCCGTCTGCTTTTTTGCACAGGCGCTCAGACTCAGCACCAGCGCTGCCAGCACTGCCAATATCAAAGCCCCAAACACAACATTCCGCCGTTTTCTCATGCGGTTCTCCTTTCCCCAGTCCTGCCGCAGGGCGCTTCAATCCGCCATGCGGTAGGATTTGTCGAAATACTCGTAGTACGGCATCAAAAACTCGTAGCCCGCTTTGACTGCGCCAAGCAGCTCTCTGGAATAGGACAATTCATCATAATTGCACTCGCAGGAAATCGAAAACGAGCGGCGGTTATACCAGTGGTTCAGGCTGTCGTCCGCGTGCCCTTTTGGTCTTGCATACTCCGGTCCCTGCAAAGAAAACACGTCCTGCTCGTCCAGCTTTTTCGCGAGCTTCTCCAGCTCCTTCGGGTTCTGATCGGCAAGCCTGCGGAACCTTGCCGCAGCCGCGGGCTGGCACCAGTAGCCGAAGCCGTAGCCATAGCCCTCGCAGCCCAGCTCAAACCAGAGGCAGGGCGCGTTTTCCCTTCCCTCCAGCTCGTTCTGGAATGAAAACCAGATATTGTCCTTGAGGGGACCTCTGCCGAAGAGCCTTCTGGCATCGCGGTAAATTTTCGAGATGTGCAGATTCAGGTACAGCTGGGGATATTTTTCCGTCAGCCAGTCGTAAAGCTCGCCGGAGAGTTCCTTTGTCGGGGTCATGATGTATTCATGGAATTGATCTTTTCTGGGATGGAACCATTCGCGCGAGTTGTTGAAGCGGATATCCCAGAAAAAATCCACTGTTTTGTCGCTGTAGCCTGTGAACATATTGTGCGTGTTACTCCTTGTGCGTGCGAAGATAGCTGAGGTAACCCTCGAGAATCAAAGACGCGGCGACCGCGTCGACGGTTTTTTTGCGCTTTTTGCCGTGGTAGTTGTTGTCGGACAGAATCTGATGCGCCTCAATCGTGGTACGCCTTTCATCCCATAAGACGACCGGCTGATTGATAAGTTCCTCGAGCTTTGCCGCAAATGCGCGGTACAGATCCGCGCGCGGACCCTCGGAGCCGTCCATGTTGCGGGGAAAGCCCATCACCAGCCGCTCTGCGCCCGATTTGCGGTATGCCTCCGCCACCAGCTGCGCGGTTTTTTCCTTATTCCAGGACTCAATCACGCTTGTCTGCCCCGTCAGCATCCCCAGTGTATCTGAAACCGCCACGCCCGTGCGCGCATCGCCCAGATCGATTGCCATAATTTTCATCAAGCCGCTCCATTCCGGCAGGTATCCGCCGCCTGTTATTTTGGACATTGTACCACAATTCGCGCCGAAAGACAATGACGGGGAATTTTTCCCGCCCGTTTTTCAAATTTCCGGTTGACCTCCGCTCCAATTTATGCTATGATGTCTTCACCTGCGAAAAAAGGGATACGTATGCCGTTTTTTCAGCCGCGTTGGCGCCATTGTAGTTTCGGCGTCGCCTAAATTTACCATAGAACGCGGTCATACAGGGAGGCAAGATTTAAGGAGGTGCCGAACATGCGCGTAAAGATCACTCTCAGATGCAACGAGTGCAAGCAGAGAAACTACAACACGATGAAGAACAAGAAGAACGACCCTGACCGTCTCGAAATGAAGAAGTATTGCAGATTCTGCAAGAAGCAGACCGTTCACAGCGAGACGAAGTAAGGCAATGATTCATACATTGCAGAAAGGGTGAAATCATGGCAGAAGCAAAAAAGGAAAACTTCTTTGTGCGTGCCGGGAAGCGAATCAGCCGTTGGTTCCGCGAAATGAAGAGTGAGCTGAAAAAGGTCGTATGGCCCACCAAGAGCCAGATGATCAACAA
>DPCD01000028.1:3082-3702 GCA_003516765.1 Clostridiales bacterium
GTGCTGGTCGTCGGCATTTTCATTTGGGTCTTTGATGCGGTCGGCGGCGTTGTGGTCAACGGCATCATTACCCTCGTCAAAGGCTAGGTAGCAGCATGGCGGAAGCAGCAAAATGGTATGTTGTGCATACCTATTCCGGCTATGAAAATACCGTCAAGGCTACCATCGAGAAAACCATCGAGACCCGTCAGCTTCAGGATCTCATCCACGTCGTCTCCATTCCGATGGAGACCGTCACCGAGATCACGGACAACGGTCCGAAGACTTACGACCGCAAGGTCTTCCCCGGCTACGTGCTGGTGAAAATGATCATGTCCGACGAGGCATGGTATATCATCAAGAACGTGCGCGGCGTGACCGGCTTTGTCGGTTCGGGCACCAAGCCCACCCCCCTGACGGACGAGGAGGTCCAGCAGCTGGGCGTTGAAAAGCATGAGATCGTTGTCGCCTACTCTGAAGGCGACACCGTCAAGATTGCAGACGGTCCTCTGACGTCGTTCACCGGCGTTGTCGACATGGTGGACATCGAAAAGAACAAGGTGCGCGTGATTGTGTCCATGTTCGGACGCGAGACGCCCGTCGAACTCGAGCTGGATCAGGTCGAACTGGTCAGCGAGTAA
>DPCD01000028.1:3957-4089 GCA_003516765.1 Clostridiales bacterium
GCGTATCACCACATTTATTCAGGAGGTGCTTATCATGGCACAGAAAGTAACAGGTTATATCAAGCTTCAGATTCCTGCCGCAAAGGCAACCGCTTCGCCCCCTGTCGGTCCGGCTCTCGGCCAGCACGGCGT
>DPCD01000118.1:0-149 GCA_003516765.1 Clostridiales bacterium
CCGCGCTGCATGTGGCAGCTGGCAGAGAGAATCACCGGACCCGACAGCCCGAAATGCGTAAACAGCAGCTCTCCGAACTCAGAAAACACGCATTTCCCCTTCGCGTCGAGCAGCTTCACTTCCACATTTTTGAGCGCCAGCCCCTGCAT
>DPCD01000118.1:461-949 GCA_003516765.1 Clostridiales bacterium
CGCCGGTCGAGCCGGTTGCTGGATACGAGCAGCCGCCCGTCGCCAGAATGACCCGGTCCGCCGGAAGCCTGCCCGTTTGCGTCCGCACGCCCGTCACCGCACCGTCTGCCGTCTCGATTTCCAGTGCCCGCTCCCATCGGATTTCCACGCCCGTTTCCTTCAAAAACTGGCGCAGCGCGTCAATAACGCTGCCCGCCTGATCGCTTTCGGGAAAGACGCGGTTTCCGCGCTCGGTCTTGAGCTGGCACCCGTGCTCCTCGAAAAACGCCATCGCGTCCGCCGGGGAAAAGCCAGCCAGCGCACCGTACAGAAAACGCGGATTGGTCGGCACGTTTTTCAAAACCTCGTCGCCCGCGCAGTTGTTTGTTACATTGCACCGCCCCTTGCCGGTGATGAAGAGCTTTTTGCCAAGCTTTCCGTTCGGCTCCAAAAGCGTCACATGCGCGCCCAGAGATGCTGCCGTTCCCGCAGCCATCATGCCAGCCGCG
>DPCD01000118.1:1150-6240 GCA_003516765.1 Clostridiales bacterium
CCATCATGCCAGCCGCGCCGCCGCCGATGACGACGACGTTATTCGACTCTTTCATAGACGTCGTATTCATCCCAGAGGCTCTCGAGGTCCTCGAAGGTCTTTGTCATCTGCGTCTGCTGCTCCTGCGCAAGACTCACGATCAGCGCGTTCACCACGCTCATCGGCGCGACGAGCGAGTCGACGACCGAGACCATGTCGCTCTTTGCCACCAGCACATGGTTCGCAACCTTGCCTGCCGGCGCGTCCGGCTTGTCGGTGATGGCAATGCACGTTGCGCCCGTGTCATGGGCATACTGCATGACCTTGACCGTGCGGCTCGAGTACCGGGGCAGACTGAAACCGATCACCACGTCTCCCGGACCCACGCGCAGCAGCTGCTCAAACATCTCGCTGGTCGACGTGGAGCCGACGAGACGGACATTGTCAAACATGTTGCGCAGATAGAAGTTCAGAAACGCCGCCAGCGACGCAGACGAGCGCACGCCGACAATATAGATGGTCTTCGCTTTCAGCATTGCCTGCACGCTCGCGTCCATCTCGGCGCGGCTGAGCGCTTCGCTCGTCATGCGGATTGAGTCGATGTCCCCCTGCAGAACGGTGGACACCACGTCCTGATTGCCCAGCCGGTCGTTCGTGACCTCAATGCGCTGGACGCTGGTCAGCTTGTTGCGCACCAGCTCCTGCAGGGTTTTCTGCATGCTGGGGTAGCCGTCGAAGCCAAGCTCGACCGCAAAGCGCACAACCGTCGACTCCGAGACCTCGACCATCTTGCCGAGCCGGCTGGCCGTCATGAACGCCGCCTTGTCATAGGATTCCAGAATATAATTTGCGATCCGCTTCTGTCCTTTGGAGAAGGACGGAAGATCGCTTCGGATCTGCATCAGAATGTCATTCATACCGATTCTCCGTTCATCGGGAAATTTTGGATTTTTCCGGCGCGGCGCGCAGAAAAAACCTTGTATTATGATACAAGGTTTTTTGTCATTTTGCAAGTATGATTGCACAAAGATGCAATTTTTTCTTACGGCAGCTTGACAGTGCAGCTGCCGTCCCAGTTCCCGGCGTCAGAGCTTCCGCAGCTCTTCCGGCGTGAGCCTGCGCCACTGCCCGGGCTTCAGTTCCCCGAGTGTGAGCGGACCTTCGGCAATGCGCCGCAGGCGCGTCACGGTGACGTTTGCCCGCTCGCAGAGCCTGCGGATCTGGCGGTTTCTTCCCTCATGAATCGTGATGCGCAGCAGCGCCGTTTCGTCCTCCGCGCGAAGGGTTTCCACTTTGGCAGGACGCGTCGTCCTTCCGTCAATTTCGATGGGGCTGGCAATGGACGCCTCGCAGCCCGGTATGTACCGGCTCAGCCAGACGAGGTAGACCTTGTCCACCTCTTTTTGGGGGTGCGTGAGCCTGTTTGCAAGTTCTCCGTCGTTTGTCAGAAGCAGCAGCCCCTCGGAGTTGAGGTCGAGTCTTCCCACCGGATACACCCGCGCGCCGCAGCCGGATACCAGCTCGGAGACGTTTTTGCGCCCCTTTTCATCGGACAGCGTACACACATAGCCGCGCGGCTTGTTGAGCATCAGCACCACGCGCTCGGGCTGCTTTTTAAGCCGTACGCCGTCGACCTCAATGACGTCTTCCTCATCGTCTGCCACATCCCCGAGACTTGCCGTGTTACCGTTGACGCGCACGCGGCGCTCTAAAATCATCTGCTCTGCCTTCCGCCGGGACGCTACGCCGTAGTTTGACAAAATCTTCTGCAGCCGCTGTTCCATCTTACCCTCCAAACATCCGTTTCCAAAAGCTGCGTGCGGGACGTGTTTCCTCCACCGCCTGCGCATAATAGACCGGGACCTCCCGGACACAAACGCCGTCTACCCGAAGCTCCAGCCAGCCCGCCTGCCCGGCAAGGACCGGCGCAAAAGCCATCTGCGGCGCGTGCAGGACCAGTTCCGTCCGCTCGCCCTCCGCCAGCGGATACGATATCTCCTCTGCCGCAGTGAGCGAAACACGTTCCAGTCTGCCTCCGACTACCGGCACGCTCCCGACGGTATCTCCTTCGCGCACAAGCGTCTGCAAAGAAAACGCCGAAAATCCGTAGTCAAACAGCGCCTGCTGGTCGCGCCAGTCGTCGGGGTCGCAGATCGTCACGCAGACGAGCCGTCTTCCGTCTCGCACTGCGCTTCCGGCAAGGATCCTGCCCGCTCTTTTCGTATAGCCGGTCTTGATGCCGTCGGCTCCGTCCACACGCCACAGAAGCTTGTTGTGATTGGTAAAGCTTCTGCCGTTTTCCGTGAAGCTTTTGCTGGAGACGACCGCGCGGAACGTTTCGTTCTGCATCGCGCAGACGCTGAGCTTTGCCAGATCGCGCGCCGTCGAGTAGTGCACCTCGCCGTCGAGTCCGTTCGGGTTTTCAAAATGCGTATTGGTAAGCCCCAGCGCCTGCGCTTTCTCGTTCATGCGCCCGACAAATGCTTCCATGCTTCCCGCGGTTGCAATCGCGAGCGCCACCGCCGCGTCGTTTCCCGAGCGCAGCATCAGCCCGTAAAGAAGCTCCCGGACCGTAATGCGCTCGCCCGCCTTCAAATACAGGCTGGACCCTTCCACGCCTGCCGCCTCCGGCGGCACGGAAATTTCGCGCTCCAGCTCCCCCGCCTCGCAGACCAGAAGCCCCGTCATGATCTTCGTCGTGCTGGCAATCAGACTTTGCTCGTCCGCGTTCTTTTCATACAGAACTCTGCCGGTCTGCGCGTCCACCAGAATTGCGCTCCTCGCGCTGACGCTGCCGGAAAAATTTGCTGCCCGCGCCGGCAGGCACAGGAAAACGGCAGCGACCACAGCCGCCGCCGTTCTGAAAAAGCCGTGCTTCATTGTTATCACCCGGCGTAAGCTTTCCCAGCCGGGCGAATTTCATGCGCAAAAATTTATTCGATGCCTTCCTCTTTTGCAAGACGCTTCTGCTTGAGAAGATGCTCTGCCTTGTCCAGCAGGTCCGGCAGCTGCTCGATGAGCCGGTCCATGGACGTGGACGCAGGCTCTGCCACCGGCAGCATCCGCACAGATTCTCCCCGCACCACCAGAAACGCAACCGGCGTAATGTTGACGCCCGCGCCTGCGCCGCCGCCGAAGGCATTGTCCCGGTTTGCCGGATAATTCTTCGTTGCGAAGTCGCTGCCGCCCGCGCCGTAGCCGATGGAGACCTTCGTGACGGGAATGATCGTCACATCGCCGGCTGCAATCGGCTCGCCGATGACCGTATTCACATCGATCATATCGCGGATTTTTCCCATCGAGGACATCATCATATCAGAAAGAGGATGATTCATGTATTTGACACCGCCTTTTTCTTATTGAGCCAGAGCTTCAGAAAACGCACAAGCGCGCGCAGGGCAAGGCAAATCGCCCGTCCGATGGTTATCGTCAGCACCAGCTGCGCGTCCAGCTTCATTTCCTTCTCATTATAATCGAGAATTGGCTGAATGTCACGCTTTTTTATCACAAAAAGCTGCTCGAGCTTCGGCGTCAGCGCGCCCAGCGCCGCCCAGACCCTTCCATACAGGATTGCCGCCTTCGCAGGGTCCGAACCGTCCAGCGTCACATGCAGCACCAGCACCTCCACACGGAGCTTGCGCCGCAGATTTCCCAGCGTGTCGCACGCCAGGTCCGCCAGCGCCAGAATGTCGGAAAGTGCCAGCTTCGGCACAGAAAATTGCTTTTTGGGCTTTTCCGGCTTTGCGTCCGGCTTTTTTGCCACGATCTTTTTCGCTTTCTGCGTTTCCTTCGGCTTCTTCTTTTTTTCCTTTGCAGGCAGCACCTGCAATTTGAGCAGCCCGATTTTCAGCCGCAGCGCCAGCTCGTTCTCCCGGTAGCTTGCGTCCACACCGACCGGAATACACCCGATCAGCACAAAAACCGCAAGCACCATGCCGAAAACCGCCCATCCGCTCATTGCGCCGTCTCCTTCTGCCCGTCTTCCCCTGCCTGGCTTTCCAGCGGCAGCTCCAGCTGCGCCTGGTTGGTGCTCAACTCCACCTTTTCAATCAGCGGCAGATCGGCAAGCGACTGCAGCCCGAACACCCGCAGAAAATCGGGCGTCGTCTCATACTGAAACGGTCTTCCCGGCACATTGAGCCTGCCCGCCTCGCGAATCAGCTTCTTGGTCAGCAGCGCGCTGATCGAATACCCGCTGTCTACGCCGCGGATCTGCTCGACATACGCCTTCGTCGCCGGCTGATAATAGGCAATGACGCTCAACGTTTCGAGCTGCGAAGACGACAGCTTCGGCGGCTTTCTGGTCTCCAGCGTTTTTGTCACCAGCTCCGCCTGCTCTGCGGCAGAGCACATCTGATAGGCATCCTCCAGCCGCACAATGCGGATGCCGCTGCGGTGAAACGAGAGCTGGTCCATGAGATATTTCAGCGCCTCGTGAATCTGCGCCTCGTCGACCGCCAGACTCTCAGACAGCCGCGATGCTGCCACCGGCTCTCCCGCAGCAAACAAAATCGCCATCAGCGCCCGCTGCAATTCGTTCTGTTCCATTACGATTCCTCCAAAAGAAGGTCTTTTTCGTCCGGCTTCTGCACGAAGGCGATCTCCTGCTCGCCGGTCTGGTCTTCAATGCGCACCGAATGGAGTCTGCAAAGCTCCAGCACCGACAAAAAGGTCGCTACAATCTCGGACCGGCTGCGGCTGCCCTTGAAAAGCGAGAGAAATTTCATCACGCCGTGCCCAATGAGCCGCCGCAGCACCTCGGCAGCCTTCTTTGCCACCGGATACGGCTCGGTGCCGACGATACCGGCAAAATTGGAAACCGGCGGCGGGAGCCTTCTTTGAGACCGGTCCTGCATCGCAGCAAGTGCGTCGAGCAAATCCTGCCGGTCGTGCTGATAGCGGTACGTCTGGTCCCGGCGCAGAGGCTCGGGCTGTTTGGGAAACATGCCGAGTCCGATGTCGTTTCGAAGCGCGAGCGCGCCGCAGGCGATCTTGATCTGCTCGTAGGCGTCTTTTCTCTGCCGCTGGCGAAGCGACGCGATGAGCTCTTCCATCTCCGACTCCGCTTCGGCTTTTTCCGCCTCGGACAGCAGCATGCGCGTCTTGATGTA
>DPCD01000118.1:6426-6804 GCA_003516765.1 Clostridiales bacterium
TCGCTGGCGACCTCCATGTCCATGCGCTTGCGCTCGTCGAGCCAGGCAAGATACTGCTCCAGAATCGACGAGATGCTGATGTCCTGAATTTCTATTTTATTTTTGCTCAGCAGAAGCAGAATGACATCCAGCGGACCGTCAAAGTCCTCGAGCGTCTGCTTCGCGTGTACTACATTTTGCAGGTGATATTGGGGCTGTTCCATGCACTGCCCTCCGTTTTATGGAATCTTCAGAATATGGCGCTCGGCAGCGTATAGCCCCATGCGCCGAGGCTGTTCAGCCACGTCAGAAGCCAGTCGCGCATCGCGCCCAGCGGGCGATCAATGACGCCGGTCACAAGCAGCACCATCAAAAGCCCCATGCCGTATTTTTCATACC
>DPCD01000195.1:0-3985 GCA_003516765.1 Clostridiales bacterium
GGCGTGCCGTATTTTGCCGTCATCTCGAACAGGAGCTTGTTGTTTTCCGTCTCGCCCCAGTCGAAATCCTTGGTGATGGAGTAGGTCGGGATGGGATACTGGAAGCCGCGTCCGTTTGCATCGCCCTCGATCATCAGCTCGATGAAGGCTTTATTTACCATGTCCATTTCCTTCTGGCATTCGCCATAGGTAAACGGCTGCTCACGCCCACCGACGATGGCAGGAAGATTTGCCATGTCCTTCGGCACCGTCCAGTCGAGCGTGATGTTGGAAAACGGCGCTTGCGTGCCCCAGCGAGACGGCGTATTGACGCCGTAAACGAACGACTGCACGCACTGCTTGACCTCGCGCTGCGACAGCTTGTCTGCGCGGACAAACGGGGCAAGATACGTATCGAACGAGGAAAACGCCTGCGCGCCTGCCCACTCGTTCTGCATGATGCCAAGAAAGTTTACCATCTGGTTGCAGAGCGTGGAAAGATGCGAGGCAGGGGAGGAGCTGATCTTCCCCGGAACACCGCCGAGCCCCTCTTCAATGAGCTGCTTGAGGCTCCATCCGGCGCAGTAGCCGGTGAGCATGCTCAGATCATGCAGATGCAGCTCGGCGCTGCGGTGCGCCTGCGCGACCTCCGCGTCATAAATTTCGCTCAGCCAGTAGTTTGCCGTGATGGCGCCGGAGTTGGACAGGATCAGGCCGCCGACGGAATAGGTGACGGTGGAGTTTTCCTTCACGCGCCAGTCGTTGATCCGGAGATAATTGTCCACCAGCTCCTTGTAATTGAGCAGGGTGCTGCCGACGTTGCGGAGCTTTTCGCGCTGCTTGCGGTAGAGAATATACGCCTTGGCAACGTCTGAATAGCCCGCCTCGCTCAAAACACGCTCCACACAGTCCTGAATATCTTCTACCGAAATCAGATCGTTTCGGATCTTCGGCTCAAACTCTGCCGTGACACGCAAAGCCAGCAGCTCGATCACACTCGGATGATACTGCCGACCTACCGCCTCAAAGGCTTTGGTGATGGCATTGCTGATCTTGGCAATGTGAAATTCCATCATGCTTCCGTCTCTTTTCATTACTCGGTACATAATAGGTCCTCCTTCTTCATGTGCCGCTGATATGCAAATGGGATGCCGCGCTTAGCGCTGCATCCCATTCTAACCTGTATTGGGTTGGTCTGTCAATAGGGAATAACAATATATTGTGTCTTGTATTTTTGGTAAAAACAATATATTGGTCTATATCCCCCGCAAAGACACATCGGATATTTTAGTACGCACTAGCTCTGCCCAGTGGTGCAGCTGCGCCGGGCTCGGCGCGTGAAGATCTGCCTGCAATACGGTTTCCCGCGGCTCAAAGCACTGGATGAAATATCGCCTTGCGCCTGCGAGCCAGTCTGCAAGGCTTAAAAACGAGGCATCGTCGTGAAGCTCTGCAACGGCGGTCGTCCGAAATTCGTAGTCGACAGTACCGCGCAGCAAAAATGAGATGCTTTTATCAATGGGTACAAGGTCAAGCTCCGCTGCGCCAACGGTTTGTGCGTAGCGTGCGGGGCTGTTTTTGATATCCATGGCAACGTAATCTGCCAGCCCTGCACGCACAACTGCCTCCAGCCGCTCCGGAAACGCACCGTTCGTGTCCAGTTTAATCACATACCCCAGTGCCTTGATCTTTTCCAGCAGCTGCGGCAAGTCCGGGCGCAGAAGCGGCTCTCCGCCGGTAACGGCAACACCGTCGAGAAGCCCCTGCCGTTTTTTCAAAAACGCCAGCAGCTCGTCCTCGTCCATGCCGTCTTCGTCCGCTGCGGTAAGCAGCGGCGCGTTGTGGCAGAACGGGCAGCGAAAATTGCAGCCGGACAAAAACACCGTGCAGGCCGTCCGCCCCGGATAGTCGAGCAGCGTCAGCTTTTGCAGTCCCTGGATCCGCATCTGTAGTTTTCCTCTCTTTCTGAATCAACCGGCATAAATCAGGCAGGAGCAGAAGGGGTTCTTCCGTTTACTTTCCGGTTCTTGTTCATGCCTCGAATCCCAGCATAATCCCGCCGCGCTCGGCATAGTAGCTGCACAGCCCCCGCAGCGGATAGCTTTTAATGTCCGCCTGCGGAAAGAGGTGCAGCAGCTCGGAGCAAAAATCCTGCGCAAGCACCTCGTTCTGGCAATGACCGATGCGGACGCGACCGCCCCTGTAGCTAAGCCGCTCCATCGCGCGCAGCAAAAACTCCAGCGTCCTTCGTGCACCCCGGCATTTTCCGAGCATCTCAAGCGTACCCTCGGCACTGGCCTGTCCCACAACGCGGATTCCAAGAACGCCTGCCACCGTTGCCGCCAGCTTGCTGACCCGCCCGTTCTGAGCCAGGTTGTGCATGGATTCCAGAGCGAAAAGCAGATGCGTCTGGCTTTGATACGACTTCAGGACATTGCATACGGTATCAAAGTTTGCGCCGGCGCGCAGTTCCGCCGCCGCCTTTTCGATGAGAAGGGCGATCTCCGGACCGGCTGAAAGAGAGTCGAACACCTGAATGCGGCGGGAAGGGTCGCGCTCTTCACAGCTTTCTTTTGCCGCGCAGGCGACGCCGTAGCTGCCGGAAAGTCCGCTTGTAATGGTAAATGCGATCACGTCGCCGCGCCCGCCGAATGCCCCCTCCCAGTCTGCCACATTCGGGCAGGCACTGTAGGAGCGACCGTTGGTGTCACGGAGCGCACGGACCATTCCGTCAACATCGAGTGCTGCGTCGTCCCGGAATTCCTCTGTTTCGGTGCGGATGGTGAGCGGAACGCTGACAAAGTCCATTCCGCTCAGGGTAAGAAGGTCGCAGCTGGAGTCTGCGACAAGGCGAACTTGATTCATGGTGTATCCTCCGAGTCCCAAGAAGCGTTTTATCCGGTTTTTAAGAACCGGTGTGCAAATATTATCAGGTTTTCGCCATTGCGTCAACATTCGGGAGCATCTCCCCTCTTCTGGAAATCCTCAAAAATGGCAAAAAAGTTGGTTCCGCAGAAGCAGTATAAGGAAGCTCCAAACGGTGCAGGGAATGACGTCGTCCGCATAGGCGTTGCACCACTTGCTCTCATTCACGTCATGGAAGCCGCTCGTGGTGTTGTAAGACGCCTTCACGCAGTTTTTGTCCATCACGCGGTCACGCGGTGCAAGATTGCCGCCGCCTTTGCGCGAAAGCTCTTTTTCTGCTTTCTGCAATTTCTCTATGGCGTTTTCGGTGTCCTGTGTTATACTGAAAGTGGAAAGAACCCATAACCGCTGCATGAAAGGAGGATGTGTGATGTATCAAAATTACCTGATCACCGGTGCCACCGGTTTCCTCGGAAGTGTCGTGGTTCAGCTTCTGCTGGCGCACGGCTGCCGTGTTCTTGCGCTCGTCAAGAACAGTGACCCGCTCATCTGTACTCTGCCGAAACATGTTGCCGTCTTTTATGGCGATCTCACAGACAAAGATACCCTACGCAGCTTTTTTGCCGCAGGCGGCGATGATTTCTGCGTGCTGCACTGCGCAGGCATGGTATCCATTGCCTCCAGACCGGGAGAAATCATTTACCGTGTCAACGTAGACGGTACGCAGAATATTATTGACCTCTGCCGCGAATTTGGCGCGGAGAGGCTGGTCTATGTCAGCTCTGTGCATGCGATTGCGGAAAAGCCTGCGCCGCAGACGATCACGGAACCAAATTGCTTTTCACCGGATGACATTCTCGGCGATTACGGGAAAAGCAAGGCAATGGCAACGGCGCTTGTTCTGAAGGCGGCGCAAAGCGGTCTGAACGCCAGTGTCGTCCTGCCCTCCGGCATCCTCGGTCCCGGCGATCTGGCGCGCGGAAATATGACCCGGATGCTGCTTGCCTTCTGCCGTGGCCGGCTGCCGCTCGGCGTCAAAGGCGGCTACGATTTCGTTGACGTGCGGGATGTCGCGGTCGGCGTCCTCGCCTGCGCAGAGCGTGGGAAGGCAGGGGAATGCTACATTCTTTCCGGGCATTAC
>DPCD01000195.1:4296-4523 GCA_003516765.1 Clostridiales bacterium
GCCCCTTTTTCACACCTTATTCCATCGCCGTGCTTCGCTCTAACGGGCATTTTTCAAACGCAAAAGCAGTGGGCGCGCTCGGCTTCTACGCCCGCCCGCTCAGAGAAACGCTCCAGAGCATGATTCTCTGGTTTCAGGGGCAGAATCTGATTCCTCCTGCTCGCTAAACGGCATGTGCCCGGTCTTCGCTCTTACTCTCCCCTGTTTGAAAAACGGAAACGGGCAGC
>DPCD01000195.1:4825-5181 GCA_003516765.1 Clostridiales bacterium
TTTCCGCCGCTGTCCCCTATAATCGAAAGGAAAACGGTATGCAAGCTGCAAACTCAGAAGCAAAAGGCGCGCAACGACATGCAGTGCTCGCCGCCAACTTCCTTCACTGGAGTGTCAATGTAATCAATAGCAGTCTACAGCAGTCTAACGTTTATACCTGCGATTGTGTCTGGAGTTGCTCTACAAATCACGCGGAAAAGGCATATGGGTCGTGCAGGGACACGTTTTGCGGTTCTTTTGCTGCTTCTGGTGAAGGTCCTGTAGGGGATATCGGATTCCGCGGGATCGAGATACCTGAGGAATATGCATGTCCGGAGCTGAATGTCCACTATCGAGAAATTCCGATGAAGATCACG
>DPCD01000050.1:0-9717 GCA_003516765.1 Clostridiales bacterium
GACAAACTCTTCCTTCGTGAGCGCATCGTAATCAAGTCCGATGGTTGCAAGATACGCTCGGATTTTCTTTTCCTCGGAAGTCACGGAATAAAGAACAGAACATTAAATACCATCAGCCACCACTGACATTGCCGATGGTGGCTTTTTTGCGTTTCGGGAATTTGTTTTGCCGTTTCACTCTGGTGCCGGTTTTGCTTTGGTGATTCATGGCATCCTCATACAGCTCAATAAATTCCTTTTCCCGGAGTGTCAGAGGTGCTTGCGCATCCCGCTTTTGAATCAAATGCTGGTACAGCTTTATCTGGAGCGACAGGAAGTACAAGAGCTCTTTGTGCTCCATCTTCAAATCCCTGACAATCCCGGACAGGAAATCATTTCCGGTGAGATTGTGCATTTCGTGTGGGCAGTCGCAGAGGATATCCAGGAACTGCCCTCTGTACAAAACCGGTGAGAGAACCCATCAGCCGTGGGAAGTCCAGTTCGCTCAGATCCGTCACATCCACCTCCAGCACCGGGCCGTTGGCCTGAAAGCGGGTATATCCCCGGGCCGCGATATCGTCCAGAAACTGCTCATAGCTTTTTCTTGTGGGGTTTTCAGATACACCCTAAAAACGAAATGAAAGACTGTCTTGATACTCCGAGGGTGTTTTCCCGGTGATTTTTTTGAAGGTGCCGGAAAAATATGCAATATCGCGGTAGCCGCAGGCCTCCGCAACCTCGTAGACTTTCAGCTTTCCCTCGCGCAGCAACGCCATAGCCTTCTGGATGCGGCAGCGCGTAAGATACGCGCCGAGCGTCATATCCGTTTCCTTTTTGAACAGGTGGCTCAGATGTCCTTCGCTCAGTCCCAGCTGCGCTGCCGCCTGCCCGACGGACAGATCGCCGCTGCCGCAGTTTTGCTCAAGGTACACCATTGCCTCGCGCACATAGCGGCTCTTGGGGCCGGGCTTCACGCCGGGAAGCGGCTCTGGCTGCGGTGCGGTTTGTGCGGCGATGCGCTTTTGCAGCGCCAGAACGGCGTTTTCCAGATCGCCGTCATGAAAAGGCTTCAGCAGAAAGTCCACCGCGCCCAGACGGATGGCCGTCTGCGCGTAGGCGAACGAATCGTAGGCGGTCAGAATGATGACATACGCGCGGCTGCCTGCTTCGCGCAGCCGCCGCACCATCTCCAGCCCGTCCATCTTCGGCATTTTGAGATCCGTGATGATAAGCGTCGGCTGGCAGTCCTCCGCGACGGCAAGGGCCTGTTCGCCGTTGGCGGCTTCGCCGACCACGATGCAGTCCAGCGCCGCCCAGTCTACTGCCATGACGATACCCTTGCGGATCATTTCCTCATCCTCTACAACCATTACCCGCATCATACGCCGGGCCCTCCCTTCGCGGGCAGGCGCGCAAGAATACAGGCGCCGCCGCCCTCCGGATTTTCAAGACGCAGACCGAACGCGTCGCCGTAATGCTTGCGCAGGATCGTGTCTACATTTAATAGTCCCAGATGTCCCGTCTGCGTTTCCGGCGGTTTGTAAGGCCCCAGAAGGTCCGGCGGGAAGCCGCAGCCGTTGTCCCGGACGCGGATCTCGAGCACGTCCTGCTCCGCAAGCACGGCCGTGACGGAGAGTTCACCGTGTTCTACACCGGAAAGGCCGTGCAGAATGGCATTCTCTGCCAGCGGCTGCAGGAGCATTTTCGGAACCATGCACGAAAGAAGCGCCTCCGGCACGGCTTCCGTGTATGAGAAGCTTTCCGACAGGCGGATGCGCTGAATCTCGACGTACCGGCTCAAAATCTCCAACTCCCGCCGCAGGGGGACAAATTCGTCCCGCGTGATGCAGAAGCGAAGGATATCGGCAAGATTCGTTGACATCAGCGCCACCTGCGGCACTTGATTGATCTTGCTGATCCATTTCATCGTATCTAACGTATTGCACAGAAAGTGCGGATTCAGCTGCGCCTGCATCATCCGGATCTGCGCGTCGTTGAGTGCCTGCTGGTTCTGAAGCAGCGCCTGCTGGTTGCGCCGCAGCGACAGAACCATCCGGTTAAACTGCTGCGCCAATTCTCCCAGCTCGTCGTGCTGCCCCTCCTGCACCGGCACCTGCACCTGCAGATCGTTTTTTCCGACCTTTGTAATCGCGTGGTGCAGCGCACCGATCGGCTGGAACACCTGCCGGCTCAGCTGCAAGCTCAGAAGAATACTCACCGCCACGCCGCCGAGCGCGCACAGGGCGCTGACCGTATACAAAAGCCGCAGCGTCCCGCGCGTAAACACCTGCGGCTGCTGCAACACAAGATACAGCCCCGTCGTCCCGCTCTGCCGCGCGGTGTATAAAAAATTGTCAGAAAGCCCCGTCAGCGCCCGTCCTGCCAGCAGCTGCCCACGCAGCGCGTTGGAAAGCGTCAGCACCTGCGCCTGCTGCGAGCAGTAAATGCCGTGCCAGAACCGGTCCATGACCAGAAGCGCGTTCTGCGCGCCAGCCATTGCATCCAGAAGCGTCCGGAAATGCGACTCATACATTGCTGCCACCAGATAGCCTGCGGTCTGTCCGTCCATTGTCAGCCGCGCTGCCGCGCGCAGAACCGGCTCGTCCAAATCCAGCGGATTGCCGCTTGCGCAGTAGACAATCACGCCCGGCTCCTCCTGCACCGCCTCCTGCAAAACGCCCCAGGAGGTAGAGAGCGTCTGCTCCTCCGGCGCGGTCTGCGTGGAATACCGGAGCGTCCCATCCGCATCGTATAAATCGAACCGTGCAAACCGCCGCACCGGCTCCGTCGCGTCAAACAGCACGCTGTAGACCGCCGCACTGTCCGCCTGACCGCCGGAAAGCGCCCGCAGCACCGTCCGGCTTTTCTGCAGGGCTGCCGCGGCAGATGCCAGTCCCTCATGCATCGTATCTACCGCGTAGCAGGCGCCGTCCAGCTGCTGCTGCGCGTTCTGCTGCTGATCCGCCGTCATGCGCAGTCTGAAAATCTGCAGAAGAAGCACCGAACACAGCAGCAGCGGCACCAGCGACACTGCCAGAAACGCCGCGTTCAATCTCTGGCGGAACGAAGAAAAACGAAGCTGCTTCATTCCTCTTCCTCCGTTCCCAGATAAAACGCCCAGCTCATCAGAAGCGACTCGCGCCGCTCGCTCGCAAAGCTCACGTCATAGTCCACCTGCGCAATTGCCCCAAAAGGCGGCAGCGTTCCCGCCGGGTCCAGGTCGCTTCGCACCGAGCGCCTGCAAAACTGCGCCTCAATGAGCTGCTGCACGTCCCGGCTGACCGTAAAGTCCACAAACGCGCGCGCATTGTCTTCGTGCGGCGCGCCCTTCAAAATCGCGCTGCCATCCGGCACGCAGCTCGTCCCGTCCGCCGGATACACCATTGCCAGCTCATCGCCCGCGGCAATGCGCCGGCTTGCCGTCTCCTCGAGCGTCACACCGACCACCGCCTGTCCGCCGGCGACGTTGGAGAGCACCGCGCCCGAGCTTGTCAGCTGCCTGCCGTCGAGATTCGCGGCAAACGCCTGCAGAACCGCGTCCTCATCCGCATCCACCGCGCAGAGCATCGTCACCAGCGCCGTATAGCTCGAGCCGGAAACCGACGGGTCTGCAAACGCGATCTTTCCCTTCCACGCCGGGTCCAGCAGATCCTTCCACGACGTAATGTCGCCCGCGCGCACAAGCTTCGGATTGTACACAAACACCACCGGCAGCGACGAGAACGGCGTCCAGATGTCGTCTTTCGCGCGGTATTGCGGCAGAATCTGCGCCGCGTCCGTGCAGGCGTATGGCTCAAACAACTCCCGGTACGATTCCAGACTCTCCACACCGCCGCCGAACATCACATCCGCCTGCGGCGCGTCCTTCTGCTGTGAGAGCTGTTCTAGCAGCTCATTGCTGCCGCCTTCAACGACCTCAACCCAGATGCCCGTGCGCGCCTCAAATTCCCGGACCAGCGGCGACCAGACCTCTTTTTTGTGCGACGTATACAGCACCAGCCGCTTTTCTTCCGCCGGCGCAAAATCCGGCTGCACCGCCGTCTGCGCGCAGCCCGTGAGCGTCAGAAGCAGAACCAGCGCAGCAATCATCCTTCGTTTCTTCATAAATAACCTGCCACCATAAATTTGCCCTAATTATACCACACCGCCGCCATCACTTTCATCCATTTATCACAAAAATATCAGAGAATCACAAAAGAACGCAGATTTGTCCCCTGTTCTTTTGTGCAAGTAACCGGTAAAATTGGAATATCCAAACAGTGCAGACGCGCTGTTTCCGATAAATTTTTCTAGGAGGAAACATATCGTGAAAAAGATTCTTGCATTTCTTCTTGCAGTCTCCATGATCTTTGCGATGGCGGCATGCGCAGCAAGCCCCGCGCAGACCACCACCGAGCCTGCAAAGACCGAAGAAGCTGCCGCCACCGAGCCCGCCGCAGCGGAAGAAACCACTGCCGAGCCCGCAGCTCCCGCTGAGGAAGAAAACCTCACTGAGACCCAGAAAATCATCAAGGAAGCCGAAGGCATGACCCTTGAAGAGCTTGCCAAGAAGGCAATCGAAGAGTCCAACGGCAAAATGTTCTACGGCGTCGGCAACTCCAGCCGCGGCAAGAGCGCCCTGCCTCTGTTCATCGAGTACCTGCAGTCCATCGACTCCAGCTACAGCATGGAGTTCGAGTGGCAGCAGCCCAAGAACAACAAGATCTTCGATCAGCTGACCGCCGACTCCCTGAAGGACACCGGCACGTTCGCCATGACCCTGATTCAGGACGGCAACCAGATCGAAAGCAAGATGGTCCAGACCGGCATCCTCGACACCTTCATCCCGAAGGATTGGGCAGACGCCAACGGCACGACCGCTGATGCCTACACCGGCTTCCTGCCGCTGCAGACCCTGAACAAGGTCTTCATGTACAACTGCACCGGCGACAAGACCTATGACAACTGCTGGGACTTCGTTGCCGAGGGCGAGCATGGTCTTTACATGGACATCGACTCCGAAATCGTCGGCAAGAACTTCCTGTACATGCTGACCCGCGACGACTACGCGGCATGGATGAAGGAGTCCTTTGAGGCTCTGTCCGCTGACGAACAGGCATACTTCCAGCCCACCATCACCGCGATGGAAGCAGACGCTGCGGACCTCGGTCTCGGCGCAGACGGTGCGTACGCACTGGCATGGATCAAGCTGTGGGTCGAAAGCTACAACGCACAGACCGACGACGGTCCGATCTGCAACACCCTGGTCGACGCTTCTGCAAAGGATCAGTTTGGTCTTCTGGTTTACTCGAAGCTCCGCTCTGTCGAAGAGTCCAGCTCCGTCTCCGTCAACAACATCAAGGTTGCCGCTTATGAAGACGGCTATCAGGGTATCGGCGGCTACGGCTACTGCCATTACCTCTTCGTCACCGACAACTCCCCGCTGCCCTGGACCGCCTGCGCATTCATCGCTTACATGACCTGCACCGCTGACGGCTTCTCCGCATGGGGCAAGGACATGGGCGGCTACTCCTCCAACCCGACCGTTGCTGAGGAAACCGAAGCCAACTTCCATCACTCCATCGGCGGCATGGCGGAAGACGGCACGACCGTTGAGTTCGCGGCAAAGAACGACCGCGGCTACGACTGGTGGACCACCAACGGCAAGCTGGTTCTGGAAGATCCGGAATACTGCGCAGACGTTGCCTTCACCGTCGGCAGCTGGATTGAAATGCTGACCAAATACTCCGCAGGCTAAATTTCTGCCCCGAAACGAAACAAGCACCCGAGCGCCCTTGGATCGCGCATCCAAGGGCGCTTTCCAAAATAACCCCGCTTCCCTGAAATTCCGTGAAAGAAGGAGGAGTACGCCATGAACCAATCCTCAACCCTCCGCGCCAGCAAAACCACCATTGCCCTCAACAAGGTCAAAACCTTCTTTTCCAAGCCCCACAACGTGATTCTGCTCCTGCTCGGCATCGTTCTGACCTTCACCACCGTCGCGCCCATCGTCGCCATCGTGGAAGACACCTTCAAAATCCACGCTGGCACCATCGACGCGCACCTGACCGGGCAGGCATCGGGCTTCACCACGGTCAACTACATTGACCTTTTCACCAGCCGCATGGCAAAGACAAACCTCTGGACGCCGCTTCTCAACACCGTCCTACTTGCCGTCGGCACCTGCATCGTCTCCATTTTATACGGCGGTCTGTTCGCCTTCCTGATCACAAGAACCGACCTTGCCTGGAGAAAATACTTAAGCTCCATTTTCATTTTCCCGTATATCATGCCGCAGTGGACGCTCGCCGTCGTGTGGCAGAACCTGTTCAATTCCAACGCCGTTACCGGCACGTCCAACGGCTTGCTGGCCGCTCTGTTTGGCGTCAACATGCCGATGTGGTGGTGCAAGGGTCTGTTCCCGAGCCTGATGGTCCTTGGACTTCACTACGCGCCGTTTGCCTACATCTTAATTGGCGGCATCTTCCGCAACATGGACGCAAACCTCGAAGAAGCCGCAACCATTCTCGACACACCCAAGTGGAAAACCATGTTCCGCATCACCCTTCCGATGGTCAAGCCCGCGATTTTGTCGACAATTCTTCTCGTCTTCGGCAGCGCCATGGGCTCTTACCCGGTGCCGCATTATCTGGGCTTAAGCACCCTTTCTACCAAGTACGTTTCGATGAACTCGAAGTACACGGGCGAAGCGAGCATCCTTGCCATCATCATGATGGTCTTCGGTGTGGCGATCATGCTCCTGAACCAGCTTTCTCTCAGAAGCCGCAAGAACTACACCACCGTCACCGGCAAGTCCGGTCAGATTTCCAAGATAACCCTCGGAAAGTATGGCAAATACATCATTGCCATCCTCCTCGTCATCCTCACCTTCTTCACCAGCATTTTCCCCATCATCTCGTTTGCGTTTGAAACCTTCCTGCCGAATCCCGGCGATTACTCGTTCCTGTATACGGGCGACACCTCGAACCTCACGACCAAATGGTGGCTCACCAGCGAAAACGTCACCGAAAACGGCATGTACGGCCAGAAGGGCATCTTGTATAACGAGACGATCTGGAGGGCCTTCAAGGGCACGATTCTCGTCTCCGTTGCCTGCGCCCTGCTTGCCGGCACCATCGGCACCATGATCGGCTACGCCGTCTCCAAAAACCGCCGCAGCCGCTGGGCAAACTACGTAAACTCCGTCGCATTCCTCCCCTACCTCATGCCGTCTATCGCCGTCGGCGTCGCGTTCTTCATCCTGTTCTCAACGGAAAAGCTGAACCTCTTCAACACCTATACGCTGCTGATCATCGTCGGCACCGTCAAATACATCCCGTTTGCCAGCCGGAGCAGTCTAAACTCCATGCTCCAGCTCTCGGGCGAGATTGAAGAGGCGGCAATCATCCAGGATATCCCGTGGGTCAAGCGCATGACGCGCATCATCATCCCGATTCAGAAGTCCTCGATCATCTCGGGCTTTTTGCTGCCGTTCATGACGTGCCTGCGCGAGCTGTCTTTGTTCATGCTTCTTTGCGTGCAGGGCTTCATCCTCTCGACCACGCTCGACTACTTCGACGAAATGGGTCTTTATGCGTTCTCCAGCGGCATCAACCTGATTCTGATCATTACCATTCTGATCTGCAACACGCTGGTGAACAAAATCACGGGCGCAAGCCTGGACAAGGGAATAGGAGGTTAATCACATGCCTGAAATCAAACTCGAACACGTCACCAAGCGCTGGGCAAAGTTCTACGCTGTGGAGGACCTGAATCTGACCATTGAAAACAATGCCTTTGTCACGCTGCTCGGTCCGTCCGGCTGCGGCAAGACGACGACACTCCGTATGATCGCGGGTCTGGAAACCCCGACCTCCGGACGCATCACCATCGGCGACAAAGTTGTCTTCGACAGTGATCTCGGCATCAACGTCCCTGCCAACAAGCGCAAGGTCGGCTTCCTGTTCCAGAACTATGCGCTCTGGCCCAACATGACGGTCTATCAGAACATCTCCTTCGGTCTTTCCAACGTCAAAGAAGCCCTTCCGAAAATCGACTTTGACGCAAAGAACGCCGCGCGTCTTGCCGAAATCCTCAAGACGCCCGCAGACGTTGTCTCGGTGCTCGACGAGTGCCGCGACAAGGACGGAAAGCTGGAAGAAAAGAAGGCGATCCTCAAGCTCATCGACGCCTTCACCCTCTCGCAGTACACCGCAAAGAAGCTCTTTGATTACCATCTGGAAGCTAAAACCGACTGTGCCTCCGAAATTGCCGCTCTGACCGCCAAGGTCGAGACCGCAAAAAAAGCCGCGCAGGACGCCGGCTTCACATTAGATGACGAATTCCGCTATACAAAAGACGGTGAAATCGTCACGCAGGTACGCAAGCTCACCAAAGAGGAAATCGACCTTTCCGTCCGCCGTGTCAGCCGCATCGTCAAGATCGGCATGTTCATGGACCGGTATCCGGCAGAGCTGTCCGGCGGTCAGCAGCAGCGTGTCGCCATTGCCAGAACCCTCGCTCCGGAGCCTACGGTCCTGTTCATGGACGAGCCGCTTTCGAACCTCGACGCAAAGCTGAGACTCGAAATGCGCTACGAGCTGCAGCGCCTGCATGTCGAGACCGGCTCCACCTTCGTCTATGTCACCCACGATCAGATGGAGGCAATGACTCTTGCCACGCAGATCTGCCTGATCAACAACGGCGTTCTGCAGCAGTATGAAGCGCCGCTGGAGGTCTACCATCACCCGGCAAATCTCTTTGTCGCGGACTTTGTCGGCAATCCGTCGATCAACTTCGTCGAGGCAAAGGGCACGCAGGGCGCGGACGGCGCGCTCGACCTGACCGTTCTGGGCGGTCTTCATGCAAAATTCCGCCCCGCAAAGCCGCTGGACCTTTCCAAATGGTTCGCAAATCGCGACGAGCAGGCGGCAAAGCGCGCTGCCGAGCTGAAAGAAAAAGCCTCGCAGAAAGGCTATGTAGAAAAGGGCAACAAGGACGAGGTCTTCCGCTATCACATTGCCAAGGTCGACGAGGAAGACGATTCTCTGCTTGATCTTCCGGAAATCACGAACGAGGACCTGGTTCTCGGCATCCGCCCCGAGTTCATCGACATTGCCGACGAGGGCAATCTCCGCGGCGAGATCTACGGCGCAATGCCCACCGGCATGGAGTCGACCATCAAAGTCCGCGTTGGCGGCTTCCTGCTGACCGGCGTCGTCTTCGGCAGCTCTCTGTTTACCATCGGCTCTTCGGTCCCCCTTTCTGTCACCGGAGACCAGATCATGCTCTTTGACCGCAAATCCGGTCTTTGCATCACCTCCGGCAGCTTGACCTTCTGAGTTTCCACCAACACGACCGGCGCATGTTTGCGCCGGTCGATTTTTCGGAAAAGGGGAACGAAATGGACTCTTCCAGAATCCAATATGACCGCTGGCTGTCCCAGCCCTCGCTGGACGCAAGTCTTCGCGCCGAGCTTTCCGCGATGGCGGACGACGCGCATGCCATCGACAATGCCTTCGGCTGCGAGCTGACCTTCGGCACCGGCGGTCTTCGCGGCATCCTCGGCGCAGGCACCAACCGCATGAACGTCCACGTCGTCCGCCGCGCTGCGCAGGCGGTTGCCGACTATCTGAGCGGAACCGCCCTTCCCAAGCGCGCTGCCATCGGCTACGACAGCAGAATCGGCAGCGCCCGCTTTGCCAGGGAAACTGCCGCCGTCTTTGCGGCAAATGGTATCGAAGCATACATTTACCCCCG
>DPCD01000050.1:9886-14828 GCA_003516765.1 Clostridiales bacterium
CCCCCGCCTCGAGCCGGTGCCCGCCCTGAGCTTTGCGGTGCGCGCACTTTCCTGCGGCGTTGGCGGCGGCACGACGAAGGGCATGCGCACGGTATCTTTGGCAAAGGACGTAGAATCGCAGGGTGCGATGGGTGTCGTTCTGAACGCGCCGATCTCGGACCTCAACCTTCTTGCGGTATCAAAAGCGGTCGATATCCCCGTCATTGCCACCGTTACCAGAGCGGACACCGACATTGCCATGCGTTTAGAGAGCGGCGCGTCGATTCTGAACATTGCCTGCGGCTACAGAACGCCGGAGGTTGTGCGCAAAATCCGGGAGCAATTCCCGCAGGTGCCCCTGATCGCCTCCGGCGGCAAGACGAACGAAACCGTCCGCGAAACGATTCTTGCCGGAGCCAACGCGATTACCTACACGCCGCCCTCCGCGCAGGAGCTGTTCAAAACCATCATGGCAGCCTATCGGGAATAGCCGGCGCAAATGATTGCCGTTTCTTACACGCAGCAGCATGCCGCGCAGTCGTGACGACTGCGCGGCATTTTTATGCACGCTTGGGCTGCCTTATTCTTGCCTGTTGCAGCGCAGTCATCGCGCGCCAACCGCAATTTCCCGCAGTTCTCTTTTTAAGCGATGCGCCAACCGGATTGTTCCGGCTGTACCGCCTTTTTCGCGCCCATCGTAGACGGCAATCACCCGTTCAGACCGCTCGACCATGCAGCGGTTTCGTTTGGCATACACGCCGGGGTTGTATGTTTCAGCAGCGACATAAATTTCGGTGCAGAGATCAAGCAGCTTTTTCGTCCGTTCCGTTTCTTTGAGCGCCTCCAATCGCCCCCTGTACGGAATCGCCGCACGCAATTGGAGCGCCGGGTTTTCTGCAATTCTCTCTGCGACGATCTCTGCAAATAGCAGATCGGTCCCTTCTGCAAAGCCGGAGAGGAAGCTGGTAAAGCCGTCGCGGATTGCACGGTCAACTTCCCGCTCCAAAGACTGTTTTACATTGTCGATCTGTTCCTCCGGAATGTCCCGATGCCCGGTCACACAGCAGGTTTTTCCTTGCATAGTTACGCCCTCCTTGTGGAAAGATAATTTTAATCTATTGTTTTTTCTATTGTAATAGATTTAATTCTTCACGTCAACGAAAACGCCCTTTTAACTCTATCGGTTTTGCTATCCTCGTAAGGTACAATCTATTATGTTACGAGGAGGTGAGGCTGATGTACGAAGATTTCGTTCCGGAGCGGATCGCACAACTGCGTACCAAGAAAGGCGTGTCGGCACGGGATATGTCGCTGTCGTTGGGGCAGGCAAACAACTATATCAACAATATCGAAAACAAGAAGTCGCTGCCAGCCATGCAGTCTTTCTTCTATATCTGTGAGTATCTAGGTGTCACACCCAAAGAGTTTTTCGATGACGAAAACGCAGACCCAGCAGCCTTGCGGGAGTTCATTCAGGAAGCACGGCGTTTGGATGAAAAGTCACTGGAGTATATTCTCGGCATTATGAAAAAGCTGAACAGCAGAAAATGAGCGGACAACCGAAGCGTGTTGTCCGCTCATTTTCTGTCCTTCTGTTTGCGCCACGTTAAGAATTTCCGATTGGATTGACTTCGCCTGCTCAGAGGTCTAAAATAGCTGTATTGCAATTTTTCAGCATTATTTTTAAGCGTTTTATGTGTATATCTCATAAAAAATCAGATTTTCAGTATATACTATTGTGACCTTCAGACAAACGGAGTAACGCCATGGCAGTTGATTTCACCAAACAGATGAAGCGCGATTTCACCATTCTCGCGCCCGACCTTTTCCCCACCCACATGGAGCTTTTGCAGGAGGTTTTCGCCCTGCACGGCTATCATGTCGAGGTTCTGCACGACGAAGGTCCTGCCGTGATTGCCGCGGGGCTTAAATACCTGCATAACGATATGTGCTACACCCAGCTCAAGATCGACGAGATCACCAACATGGGCGCGGCATCCATCCGTCTGCGAAGCCTGTTTGCGATGCTCGACGAAAAAAACAGGAAGAGGTCTTAACCTCTTCCTGTTTTGTGCATTTATGCCAGCACGCCGAGATCCTGCAGCAGAATCACAAGCCCGATGCCGATCAGCACGATGCCGCCCGTCAGCTCCGCCTTGGACTTATACTTTGCGCCGAAGCGGTTGCCGATCCAGACGCCTGCCGCCGAGAACAGAAACGTCGTCAGACCGATCACCGGAACCGACGGCACCAGCGGCACCTGCCGGAAGGCAAACGTCACGCCGACAGCGAGCGCGTCAATCGAGTCCGCGATGGCGAGCGGGAACATGACCTTCGGCGAGAACGACGCATCTAACGTTTCAATTTTGCCCATGGACTCGCGGATCATGTTGACGCCGATGAGCAAAAGCAGCGCAAACGACAGCCAGTGGTCGACGCTCTGGATGGCTTCGTAGAAGCTTCCGCCCACGAAGTAGCCGATGATGGGCATCGCCATCTGCGAGCCGCCGAACCAGAGGCCGGTGATGACCATGTGCTTTTTCTCCAGCTTTTCGACCGACAAGCCCTTACAGATGGAAATCGCGAACGCGTCCATCGAAAGACCGATTGCCAGAACCAGCAATTCTGCAAAATTCATTTTCCTTGCAACCCTTCTATTTTTTAATTTTGTCGGCAAGGCAAAAAAATAGACCTATCTGCCCCTCTTTGCAGATAAGTCTCGTCATTTCANNGCCATCTGCGAGCCGCCGAACCAGAGACCCGTAATGACCATGTGCCTTTTTTCGAGCTTTTCCACGGACAATCCCTTACAGATGGATATCGCGAACGCATCCATCGAAAGACCGATTGCCAGCACAATCAGTTCCGCAAAATTCATAGTTTTCCTGCAACCCTTCTGTTTGATTTGCCGGCATACAGACAAAAAAACAGACCTATCTGCCCCTCTTTGCAGATAAGTCTCGTCATTTCAGACGCGACCAGAGGAAACCCTCAGCCTGTTGACCGCGCCGCACAAGGTGCCGACTACTCCCTTATTGACCTCCATTATACAAAGCGTCCGCGCAATTTTCAACCGGAAGTTCCAAAAAAGTTCCGGTCATTTTCGCGCAAATGCCCAAAAACGCCGTCTTTCCTGAGTCTGTGTGATCCTCCATTTCATTCCGGCGTTTTGTATAAATCTTTACATTTCAAATTATGTAATTCTACCAATTTTCCATTCCATTTTCTCTTGACATTTCCCCGGCACGCAGTCTATAATTGCTCGGAACTTGAAACCGATTACTTTTCTGACTGCCAGAAAGGAAGCTGTTTATGCCGAAAAACACTGCCCCGAAGGGGCTTCCTGCGCTGTTCCAGCCGATTGACCTGACAGAAGGTCCGTGCTGGAAAACCATTCTACGCTTTTCCTTCCCGATCATTCTTTCGTATCTTCTCCAGCAGGTCTACTCCATCAGCGATGCCGCCATCGTCGGGCAGACGCTCTCCGGCGAGCAGGTCGCGGGTGTCAACGACATTGCCCCGATTGTAAGCATCTTTCTACAGTTTGCCTTCGGCGTGTCGGCAGGCTTCTGCGTCATTACCTCATGCAGCGTCGGCTCGCGCAACCAACCGGGTGTGCGCCGGTCCCTTGCCGCGCAGATCGTCCTCTCCGCCGTTCTGACGGTGCTCCTGACAGCGCTTGCGCTGGCAGTCCTGGACCCTATGCTCGCCTGGATCAACGTCACACCAGACAGCGGCGCGGTCTACACAGCGGCGCATACCTATTGCGCGCTCATCTTTGCCGGCATCGGCGCGCAGCTGTTCTATAACTTCATCTGCTCGTTCCTGCGCGCGATGGGCGACTCGGTGACGCCGCTGGCATTTTTGCTGTTCTCCACGGTTCTGAATGTCGGGCTGGACCTTCTGTTCATTCTGTCGTTCGGCTGGGGCGTCGCGGGCGCGGCAATTGCAACGGTTCTCGCGCAGCTCATCAGCACCGTAGCATGCTTCATCTACGCCTTTTCCAGATATCCCGAGCTGCGGCTTCACCGGGAGGACTTCGCCATCACGAAACGCGACCTCACCCAGCACATCGCACAGGGCGTGCCGCTGGGACTGCAGTTTTCAGTCCTCTCCATCGGCATTATCACCATGCAGAGCGTTGTCGTGCGCTTTGACATGCAGGCAGGGCTTATGGTCTCCAGCGCCGCGCAGAACGGCTTCGGCGCGGCGAATAAGCTCCATTCCCTCACCGCTACGCCCATCAACGCCCTCGGCACGGCGCTGACCAGCTTCACTGCGCAGAATCTCGGCGCGGGCAAGCACGAGCGCATCCGCCGCGGCGCTATACAGGCTTCCATCATCATGGCGCTTCTCGCCGCACTCAGTGCAGGCGCAGGTCTTCTGATGACGATCGGCGATACCTATTTCCACGTTTTCCTCAGCGCCGACAAGGTGACGCCGGAAACCATCCGCTACGGCAATGCGTTTTTATACGTCGACTACGCGATGTATCTGCTGCTGGGCGGCATTTTCCTGATGCGCAACTGCGATCAGGGCATCGGCAGATCGCAGTTCACTCTGGCAGGCGGCGCGGCGGAGCTGGTAGCAAGAATCGCGGTCAGCTCTACGCTCCCGGCAGCCATTGCAGGAGGCGTTGTGAGCGCGTCCGCACCCTCCCTTGCCTTCTATGCGCTCTGCGCGGCAGATCCCGCAGCGTGGCTGGCAACCGATATCATCCTTGCCATTCCGTTCATCAAAAACATTCTCCGGCAGGATTACCGGTATCTCTACGGCGAGCATCACCGCCGCAAGGCAGAAAAAGCGTTGTGAGCATCCGCACAGGAGGTCTTATGGAACAGCAACCCTTTTTTCAGCGTGTCTATGCGCTCGTCCGGCAAATTCCGACAGGCGCCTGCGCCAGCTATTCGCAGCTGGCATATTTGCTGGGCGCGCCCCGCGCGGCGCGGCAGGTCGGCTGGGC
>DPCD01000139.1 GCA_003516765.1 Clostridiales bacterium
AATTCCTGATGCACCATGCCGATTCCGGCCTTGAGCGCGTCAAACGGCGTCGAGAAGGAGACCTTCTCGCCATGAATCAGCACCTCGCCGCCGTAGCCGCCGGTTTCCCGGATGACGTCCATGCCGAACAGGATTTTCATCAGTGTACTTTTACCGGCGCCGTTTTCACCGACAAGACCCAGCACCTCGCCCTCGCGAAGCGTGAGGTTGATGTCCGTCAGAACCTGGTTGCCGAAAAAGTCCTTCTGGATATTTCGCATCTCCAACAGCGGAGCGTTGTTATTTACCATTCGATTTCCTTCTCCCGTTTCGCTTAAAACAGCAGGAGGAGCCGGGGCTCCCCCTGCTTGTTCGTGTAAACCTCGTAGAGTTTCGCCCCGCAGGGCGAAATAAAATGGGAATCCATGTTATCCGGCGGCTCTGCCGACCGGAAACATACTGATCACCTCGCAAGTGTGAGCTTTTTGCGCAGCGCGCGAAAAGCTTGCGCGCAGTCGAGGTGCATCCCCTTTGTCAGAAAAGCGCCAGCTTTTTTGACAGTCAGCAGGAGGAGCCGGGGCTCCCCCTGCCTGATGTGTTACTGTTTCGTCAGTCAGACTGACAGATTACTTCGTGGTGAAGTACTTCTCCGGAACCTCAACCTCGGTCGAGCCCATGAACCAGCCGGGATCGCCCATGATGTAGGTATCCTGATAGACCAGGAAGACATTGTCCAGCTTGACGCCGGTGTCCGCATTGGTGTAGTTCGAGCCGTTCCACTCCGCGTTCGGGGAGAAGACCTGGTATGCCTTCGCGATATCGTCGATATCGGCAAGCTCGCTCTCGCCGTTGATGACGTTCAGAGCGTGCTGGGCAAGACCAGCGGAAACGGTGTAGCCATAGGAGTATGCCCAGGTGCCGAAGCGGCCTGCGCCACCCTTTTCAACGATTGCGGATTCAACCTTCTTGAGGATCTTGTCGAAGTCGCCGGCTTCCTCAGTCAGGTCCAGACCCAGCGCGCCGGGATAGCCCATGAGCGGGGAGGGCAGGTCAGCCTCGATGAAGTAGCCGCCGTATTCGAGAAGCTGCTTCAGCAGCGGCTCGGTATGTGCGTCGTTGGTGCAGAAGTAAGCAGCCTTTTCGCCGTACTTTTCCACCCACTCGGGAACCTTCTCAAGGATGTAAGCCTGTGCGCCGGCAACGCCAACGTCAGAGGTGGGGTCCGGAGCGGTTTCCAGAACGAATTCCATGCCAAACTCTTCGCAGGCAGCCTTCATGATGGCGACACGGCGGCTCATGGTCTCATAAGCCATGTGGCGCGGGAAGGAGATGTGAACGAAGGTGTCGCAGCCCAGCTCGTGCGCGGTACGGATGATGAGGTAGCCGCGGGCGACGAAGTCGTTGTTGCAGACGAGGTCAGCAGCGGAGCCGATCTCGGGCAGGTCCTCGTGGGACTCACCGGCGATGCAGATGATGTCGGGGCGGCGCTCCTTGATCTGACGGAATGCCTCGGTCGTGCCGGGGACGCCCTGGTTGACGATGATCGCCTTCATGTCGGGGTCGTCAGAGAGGTTGACGATGGTCTGAATGGTGGTCTCCAGCTCTTCGGTGAAGTTGTCGGGATAGATGGCAAGCTTGACCATCTCTTCGCCGTACATCGCCTGGAAGGCTTCCGCGCCGCGGCGGTCGTCCTCGGACTGGGAGACGGAGCCGGTGACGATGCCGATATGGACATTGCCGGTCTCCTCGGTCGAAGCCTCGGTTTCCTCAGCGGGAGCCGCTTCTTCGGTCTTGGTTTCTTCGGTCTTGGTTTCTTCGGTCTTGGTTTCCTCTGTCGTGGTGGTCTCGGTCTTCTCCGTTGCAGGAGCGGTGTTGCTGGCGCAAGCGACAAGACCCAGCAGCATCACAAGAGCGAGCAGCAAGCATACTACTTTCTTCATACAAACCTCCAGTTTTGAAATACACGTCCCCGTTTGGGGACATGCATTTATTTTACCAGTTTTCTTCATTTTGTCAACCGACTCTTGTGCAGGATTCCGGAAAAAAGCCAGAAAAATGAGAGTTTTGAAAAGATGTGTCCGCCACAGGCGGTCAGATTCGACTGGTTTTTGATGGAATATTCTGTTTTTGCTTCGCGTACACAAGTTCTTGTCTGTCTGTCCGCACATGAAAGACACTATATTTTTTCCGTCATTTGCCTCAACACTTTAACGCAATATTCACGCAACACAGCAAATTGCTGCTTTTGCGCAAAAACACAAGTCCTGCTGCGCAAAAAAGCCCCCGCCTTGCGGCGGGGGCTTGGGGTACGGGTTATTCCTCTTCCTTTGCGGTGCAGACGATGTGCAGTTCGTCGAGCTGCTTCTGCGTGACCTCGGAGGGAGCGCCCATGAGGATATCCTGTGCGTTCTTGTTCATCGGGAACGGGATAATCTCGCGGATGGACTCCTCGCCGGCAAGCAGCATCACCATGCGGTCGACGCCCGGAGCAATGCCCGCATGGGGCGGCGCGCCGTAGGTGAAGGCGTTGTACATCGCGGGGAACTTCTTCTTGACGTCGGCTTCTCCGAGACGGACCAGCTCGAAGGCTTTGATCATGATCTCGGGGTCGTGGTTCCGGACCGCGCCGGACGAGAGCTCCACGCCGTTGCAGACGAGGTCATACTGGTCGGCAGTGATGGTCAGCGGATCGATTTCGCCGCGCTCTGCCTTCAGAAGCACGTCCAGACCGCCTGCGGGCATCGAGAACGGGTTGTGGCAGAATTCCAGCTCGCCCGATTCGTCGCCGATCTCATACATCGGGAAATCGACAATCCAGCAGAACTCGTAGCGTTCCTTGTCCATATGACCCGGCACGTTCGCACCGAAGATCTTGATCATGACGCCGACAAGCTTCGTTGCCGACTCGCCCGCGGCGACCAGCACCAGCGTATTGGGCTGAAGACCCAAACGCGCGGTCAGCTCGTCCTTGCAGCCCTGCACAAATTTTGCAACGCCGCCGGCAAGCTCGCCGTTTTCGTCCGTCTTGAACCAGTAGCCCTTGACGCCCGCCTGCACCTCGCAGTCGGTCAGGAGCTTTTCAATCTGCTTGCGCGTCAAGTGGCAGTCGGAAACCGGAACCGCCTTGACCGTCTTGCCCTTAAATGCCTCAAACTCGGATTCTGCGAACAGGTCGCTGATGTTCTTCGCGGTCAGGTCGATACGAAGGTCCGGCTTGTCCGAGCCGTAGGTCTCCAGCGCGTCGACATAGCCGATGCGGCGGAAGGGCGCGGAGGACGCGACGTCATACTTGCCGAACTTTGCGAAGATCGGGGGCAGCACATCCTCGAGAATGGCGAACACGTCGTCCTGCGTGGCAAATGCCATCTCCATATCGAGCTGATAGAACTCACCGGGGCTGCGGTCGCCGCGGGCGTCTTCGTCGCGGAAGCAGGGCGCGATCTGGAAGTAGCGGTCGAAGCCGGAGGTCATGAGCAGCTGCTTGAACTGCTGCGGCGCCTGCGGCAGAGCATAGAACTTGCCGGGGTGCTTTCTCGCGGGGACGAGATAGTCACGCGCGCCCTCGGGAGAGGAGGCGGTGAGTATAGGCGTGGTGATCTCAAGGAAGCCGTGCTCGGTCATCGCCTGGCGCAGAGCCGCGACGACGTTGCAGCGGAGGATGATGTTCTTCTTGACAGCGGGGTTTCTGAGGTCGAGATAGCGGTACTTGAGGCGCTGGGTCTCATCAGCCTCGCGGCTGCGGTTTATTTCAAAGGGCAGCTCGTTGTGGATGCACTTGCCGAGAATATCGATCTTCTCCGGCACAACCTCCACATCGCCGGTCGCCTGCTTGGGGTTTTTGCTGGCGCGCTCGCGCACGGTGCCGGTCACGGAGATGGTCGATTCCTTGTTGATGGACTTGACGATGTTCATCATGTCCTCGGTCTCGACGACAATCTGCGTCGTGCCGTAGAAATCGCGCAGGACGACGAAGGCAAAGTTGCTGCCCACGACGCGCACGTTTTCCATCCAGCCGCAGAGCGTGACGGTTTTGCCGGCGTCGGAAAGACGAAGCTCCCCGCAGGTATGGGTTCTGGATTGCATCATAATGGTATCCTTCTTTCGTATCAGAATGGTTGTATACTGGATGATTGTTACTTCAAAATCGTTCCCTGATGGGACCGGGCGATTCCATCGAGAATGATGTTGATGGCGTTTTCGCGCGAGACGCTTACCTGCTCGCCCGCCTTGAGGTCCTTGACCGAAAGCGTGCCGGCGGCAATCTCGTCTTCTCCGAGGAAGATGACATAGGGAATCGAAAGCTTATCGGCGTACTGAATCTTCGCCTTGAACTTCTTTGCCTCGGTGTAGAGCTGGGTGCGGATGCCGGTCTCGCGAAGCTCGGTGGCAAGCTCGATGGCTGGGGTCAGATCGTCGGTCATCGGCAGAACCAGCACGTCGGCAGGGGCGGTGTTCCAAGTTTCGCTTAGCATATTCTGCTCGGACAGCACGTAGAAAAGCCGCGTCAGACCGATCGAAATGCCGACGCCCGGCAGCTGCCGGTCGGTATAATACCCGGCGAGATTATCATATCTGCCGCCGGAGCAGACCGAGCCGATTTCCGGATGGTCCAGCAGCGTGGTTTCATAGACCGTGCCGGTGTAGTAATCGAGTCCTCTTGCAATCGTCAGGTCGACCGCAAAATTCTCCTCCGGCACACCGAAAGCGGCAAGGTGCTTTGTGACCGTCTCCAGCTCACTTAGACCCTGATCGAACGTTTCGTTTCTGCCGCAGTAGCCGTGCAGGCTGGAAAGAACCTCGCCGTTCGTGCCGCGGATGGCAATGAACTTCAGAATCTCGTCCGCCAGCTCGCGCGTCAGACCGCAGTCGTCGATCAGGATCTCACCAACCTTTTCAGGTCCGATCTTGTCGAGCTTGTCGACGGTGCGCATGATGTCGCCCGATTTTGCTGACAGCCCCAGCATCGCATAGAAGCCGTTCAGGATCTTGCGGTTGTTGACGCGAATCTGGAAGCGCTTGAGACCCATGGTCCGGAAGGTCCGGTAGATGATCGACGGAATTTCCGCCTCGTTGACGATCGAGAGCTTGCCGTCGCCGATGATGTCGATATCCGCCTGATAAAACTCGCGGAATCTGCCTCTTTGCGCGCGCTCGCCGCGGTAGACCTTGCCGATCTGGTAGCGGCGGAACGGGAACGACAGCTCGTTGTAGTGCAGCGCCACGTATTTTGCCAGCGGGACGGTGAGGTCGAAGCGCAGCGCCAGATCGCTGTCTCCCTTCTGGAAACGGTAGATCTGCTTTTCTGTTTCGCCGCCGCCCTTTGCCAGCAGCACATCGGCTGCTTCAATCGCCGGAGTGTCGAGCGCGCAGAAGCCGTACAGACTGTACGTTTTGCGCAGGATGTCCATAATTGCCTCCATCTGCGCCTGCGGCGCGGGAAGCAGCTCCATAAACCCGGAGAGCGTGTGCGGTCTGATTTGTGCCATGATTGTGTTCCTCTCTGTTGTTTACAATATGAAATTCCGGAAACGATGGTTTTGTTCGGCAAGAGCCGACGGCGAGAGATTTTTCGTCAGGGCAAAAAACAGACGCGCAGGAATACTTTGTGTATTTCAAGCGGATGTTTTGCCGCCATGGCGGAAAAGATCCGGCGTCGACCGCAGGCGAATGAAACCTTCGTTTCCCAATAAAAAGATACTCTCATCCCTCCATTGGGACGAGAGTATCGCAGATACTTCGTGGTGCCACCCAAATTTGAAGGGCTTGCCCTTCCTCTCTGCCGCGTGTTCGGTGCGGCGCGCCGGCGATTTCGGAGAAGCTCTCCTTATACGCCCGCTCGGCGGATGTCCTTCGCGCGCCCTTCCGCAGAAATCTTTCAGCTTATGATTTCCTCTCTGTCCGGGGCTTCGGCACGGTACTGCTTCCGCGTCACAGCGGTTATCTAACGCAATCTGTCAGTGCAGCTTTTTGGATTTGATCATCATTCTCCAGTCGAGGTCGCCGCGCTGCAGACCGAGAATCAGCATTTCTGCCGAGGCAAGGTTCGTCGCGCACGGGACGTTATGCATGTCGCACAGCCGCAGCGTGCGCATGATGCGCTGGTCCTCCCAGGGGTCCGTGTCGTTGGGGTCGGAGAACATGATCACAAGGTCAATCTCGTTATACGCAATGCGCGCGTCGACCTGCTGATGCCCGCCCTGATTCTTGGACAGGAACAGCGCGACCGGCAGATTCGTCGCCTCTGCCACCAGCCGCCCGGTCGCCGCCGTGGCAGACAGGCTGTGCTTGGAGAGGATGGATTTATATGCCGTGCAGAACTGCACCATGAGTTCCTTCTTCTTGTCATGCGCCATGAGTGTGATATTCATAACTCTCAACTCCTTTGTTCACATGCCGGCAAGCGTCCGCCGGATTTTCATCAGCTTCACGCGCTTTCCCTGCAGCCTTTTTGCAATGTGCAGGCACGCAAGGCTCGCGCCCTGAAAGGTATACTGGCAAAGCGGTTTTCCCTCGACCGCCGCAAGCGTCACATTCGCGTCGTCCGGAACAATGCCCAGCAGCGGCAGCCCCACGCCGTCCATGATATCGTCGACGGTGGCGTTCATTCTGCGAAACAGCTGCGGGCTGACCCGGTTGACCACCAGCTTCGCCGGAACCTCGCGCTTCGTGAGCGCCAGCTCGGCAGCTCTTGCCGCGTCGCGCTGGGAAGCCGGGTCTGCCAGGCACACAACCATCAGCTCGTCTGCGTGCCGCACGGCAAGATCAAAGCCTGCCCCGATGCCAGCCGGCGCGTCCAGCAGCACCCAGTCATAGCGGCGGCGCGCCTCGTCAATCAGCGAGGCAAACTGCGCCTCGTCCAGATCCTCTGCGCAGACAGAGACCGGAGCCGTCAGCAGCTGCAGCCCGGAAAGCCCTGCCGCGCGCGGCGCCTGCTCGAGCGTGTAGTCGCCCCGCATCACTTCCAGAAACGAAACCGACGCCTCCGACGCCATGCCGAGCGAAATGTCGAGATTGCGAAGCCCGAGGTCCGCGTCGATGCACAGAACGCGCGCGCCCTCCAGACAAAGGCAGCCCGCGACGCCCGCACACACGGATGTTTTGCCGGTTCCGCCCTTGCCGGATATGACCGCCAGAACCTGCCCCATGCAGCGTACCTCCGCATCCATTCGATAGTTGGACCTATTATATATGATTTGCACGGAAAATTCAATGCCTCTTTGTCGAAGAAGTTGAAAAATCTCCGGATTCTTCCCGTTCTTTTCCTGTGTTTTTTGCATATACTGGGAAACGGGAGGGATTATATGAATCACCAGAGAATCCACCGGTTCTGCCTCGCGCTGATGCTCGCGGCGATGCTCGTGCGCCTTGCCGGGCAGGTGCAGGCATATCTCGATTGGAAGCATTCGCTTGCGCCCACGCTCTGGCGCGTGGATATCGATGCCGCGCCCACGGAGCTGGTCTGCCGGACATCGCTGCCCGCGGGGCTTTCGCCGGTTTCGTCTGCCGCACCGGAAGCGGACGAGCCTTCCGGCGAGCTGCCGGCAGCTTCCGAAGAAGACGCCGCGCCGGAAGAACCATCGCAGAACGCGCCCGCAGAACCATCGGAACCGCTGACCTTTTCGCCGGAGGAGGCAGACGCGATTGTCATCACGGGCGGCTGTACATACACCTATGAGAAACAGGCGCTCCTGATGCAGCCGTCCACGCTCGATTTTTCGGGCGACGGACCGAAGATTCTGATTGTCCATACCCATGCCTCGGAGGCGTATACGCCGGAACCGGGCTTTACATATGAGCCGTCGGACACGCTTCGCACGCAGGACGAGACGCGCTCGGTCATCCGCCTCGGCAGCGAGATTGCGCGGATTCTGGAGGACGCGGGCATCGAGACGCTCCACGACACGACGCACAATGACTATCCGAGCTACGACGGGTCCTATGCGCGGATGCAGACGATCATCGAGTCGTATCTGGCGCAGTATCCGTCGATTCAGATGGTGCTGGACGTACACCGCGACGCGGTCGAGGACCGGGCAGGCTTCCCAGCCGCGTTGACGGCAAAGATAGACGGCGAGGAGTACGCGCGGCTGATGCTCGTCGTCGGCACGGACGAGGGCGGGCTCACACATCCGCGCTGGCAGGAGAATCTGGCAAATGCGCTCAAGCTGCAGGCGCTGGTAAACCGGAGCGCGCCGGGGCTCTGCCGCGACATCGATCTGCGCACCGAGCGGTTTAACCAGCACGAAACGGACGGTTCGCTTCTTTGCGAGTTCGGCGCCTCGGGCAACACGCTTTCGCAGGCGCTGCGCACGGCGCGCGTCTTTGCGGACGTGCTTGTTTCCTTTATAAACGGTGTAGCCGCAGCCTCATAAAAAATTTTTTTCAAAAACCCCTTTACAAATCTTTGTTTGTCGTGTATACTCATAACCGTAATAAGAATTATTACTGTTTTGGAGGGATGCAGATGGCAACAGTCAGAAAACACAGCCGCAAGCGCGACGCCATTCTTGCCTGTCTGCGCTCGACCACCTGCCACCCCACTGCCGAATGGGTCTACCAGCAACTCAAGCCCGCGATTCCCGATCTAAGCCTCGGCACGGTCTACCGGAACTTATCCATGTTCAAGGACGAGGGTCTGGTGATCTCGGTCGGCACGGTCGGCGGGCTCGAACGCTTTGACGGCAACACCAGCCCCCACACGCACTTCGTCTGCACCCGCTGCAGCGCAGTGCTCGATCTGATGGACATCAACCTGGAAGACGGGTTTTTGCAAAACGTCCACGACACCGCGGGCGGCAAAATCACAGACTACCGACTCAGCTTCTATGGTCTGTGCCCGGAATGTATGCAGGCAGCAAGCGCTGCTGAATAAATAAAACAGAAACAATTACGATCAGAAAAAATAAAAAAATGGAGGATTTTATCATGAAGAAGTTTGTTTGCAAGGTTTGCGGTTACATCTACGAAGGCGAAGCAGCTCCGGCAGAGTGCCCGGTATGTCATGCCAAGAGCAACATGTTCGAAGAGGTCAAGGGTGAGCTGAAGCTCGCTGCCGAGCATGAGTTCGGCGTCTACGGCACGACCGTCAAGAATAACCCCGACATTTCTGCGGAAGACAAGAAATACATCTTCGATCAGCTGATGGCGAACTTCAACGGCGAGTGCTCGGAGGTCGGCATGTACCTGTGCATGGCTCGTATTGCCCACCGCGAGGGCTACCCCGAGGTCGGTCTGTATTGGGAGAAGGCGGCATACGAAGAGGCAGAGCATGCAGCAAAGTTTGCCGAGATGCTCGGCTCCGATCTCGAGAGCAACATGCACGCCGACACGAAGAAGAACCTTGCCTGGCGTGTCGACTGCGAGTTCGGCGCAACGCAGGGTAAGTTCGACCTGGCAAAGAAGGCGAAGCAGCTGAACCTCGACGCCATCCACGACACCGTCCATGAGATGGCAAAGGACGAGGCAAGACACGGCCGCGCGCTCAAGGGTCTGCTCGACCGCTACTTCAAGTAAGATGGACTACACGGAAAACACCGTGATCTGCAACTGCAAGCATGTGACCTTGGCGGACATTGACGACGCTCTACAGAGGAACGCGCACTTCTCCGACGTGGAGAAGGAGTTCGCTGAGGTGCAGAGGCTGACCAGCTGCTCGACCGGCTGCGGCGGCTGCCACGATAAGATCATGGCAGTCCTCTCCGAGCGGCTCAGCGGCTGAGAATAAAGGAGAATTTGAGCATGAAATATGTCTGTGACATCTGCGGCTATGTCTATGACCCCGAGCTCGGCGATCCCGACAACGGTGTAGCCCCCGGCACGCCTTGGGAAGAAGTCCCCGAAGACTGGGTCTGCCCGCTCTGCGGCGTTGGCAAGGACCAGTTCAGCCCGGAAGAATAA
>DPCD01000004.1 GCA_003516765.1 Clostridiales bacterium
GTTTTCTTTATACAAAAAAATCCCCCGGCTGCTTAACCCGCAGCCGGGGGATTCGTTTACATATGTCCTTCCGTGTTTTCTACCCACAGCCCCATGTGCGCCTGCAGGCGCATCACGAGAAACCTCGCCGCATAGCACACAGTTTCAAAGCGCAGAAACATCAGCACGTTTTCATCCCACATCAGCTTGAACACCGGCGGGAATTCCTCGTCCGACGACCAGAACTGCACCATAACGGGCAGAAAATCAAAAAGCGGAATCTCAAAAGAAAGCTCACCCATGGGAATCTCGCGCCCGCCCAGCTGCCTGCAAGCCTCGCGCAGCGCTTCCGGCTTGCGGTCGCAGTCTGCGGCAAAGCTGTCGAACGCGCCCTTTGCGGGGTTCGCTCCGTGGATCGTACCGGGCAGATTTTCCGCCTGGCTGTATCTGCCGCAGAGCGACGCGCCGTCTTTTGCGCAGCACAGAAGATCGTAGATTGTCATTGCGTCGAGAAAGCCCGCACGCTGCCAGCCGCCTGCGTCTTCCCACTCAATCGTTCCAGCCGCGCGCGAAACGCGGTAGCGCCGGTCAAGCAGGCGAAGATACAGATACTGCGCGTCATGTTCGCGGCAGAACATACAGATCATGCGCTGCTGGTCGTACTTCAGGAACTCTCCCGGCATGCGCGAGAGCGTGATATCATAGTTCGACTGTGCCATCTCGCACCTCCGCTTACTTGCCGGAGTCATAGTCCGAAGCAGTCGCTGCCCTGAGATGCGCAATGGCGTCCGTGAGCGTCTGCTCCATCTCCGGGAACAGCCCCGAGTTGATGGCGCTTCGGATGGGCAGAATTTCATAGCGCGTCTGCGCGTCCTCGCCGTGGTCCATGAGATAGACCGGCGTATAACTCACGCCGGACAGCTGCGTCGCGCCGGTCTGTCCGTTTTTCGTGAACGAGAGGTTCAGCACAACGGATTCGCGGCAGTTTTTCGCGTAGCTGTCGTCCATGGAGGAGAAGAAATTGCCGAGGCTGTAGGCGACAAAGCATGTCTTTTCCGTGCCGTCGACCGTTGTGACCTGCTCCTGCTCCATGGGACCGACAATGTGCGAATGCGAGCCGATGATCGCGTCGACGCCGTTTTCAAAGAGCAGATTCTTGATCTTCTTCTGCGAGTCCGTCACCGCAGAGTCCGATTCACTGCCCCAGTGGAGCATCGCGACAATCACGTCCGGCTGCAGCGCCTTCGCCGCGTTGACGGAATCGACGATCGCGTCGGTGTTGATTTTGTTGAAATCCGAAGCGTAGTCGGTGTAAAGAACGTCCACCGCGTACTCCTCGCCCTCGGGAAGCGTCAGATAGTTGAGCCCCTTCGTGTAGGCAATGAACGCGATTTTTACGCCGTTGACGTTCTTGAGCAGCACGCCCCCGAGGCTCGTCTTATCGTCCTGCGCCGCATACGTTCCCACATGTGAAAGCCCTGCCGCGTCCAGATACCGGATGGTACTCTGAAGCCCGGAAAGACCGTTCTGAATCGAGTACGTGTTTGCCGTCTGCAGAACATCGAAGCCAATCGAGCTGAGCGTCTTTGCCAGCGACTCCGGCGCGCGGAAATCTGGCTTTCCGGAGTATGGCTCGCCGCAGAAATTCAGCTCCAGATTGCCGACCGTGAGGTCCGCCGACACGGTGCTGCCCGAAACGGCAGCAAAGCTCGAGGTGAAATCATAGGTCCCGTCGTCCTGCCGCGCCGCGTCGAGCTGCTCGTCATACATCATGATATCGCCGACGGCAGCAATGGTCACGGTGGTGTCCGGCTCCGTCGGCACGACCGATTCCGGCGCATTCTGCTGCGCGTCCGCCGTCTCGCCGGACTGCTCCTGCTGCGCGCTGCGGCTCTTGCAGCCGCGGACAATCAGAACCATCGACAAAATCAGAATCACCAGCAGCACGCCGAGAACAATGCGCTGCTGCACCTTGCGCCGGCGGCGCTGTTCGAGCCGCTTGAGCCGCCTTGCTTCCAGCAATTGCTCGTCGCGCTCAAATTCCTGTTCGTCCATAAAAACTCCTTTCCCGGCACAAATCAAAAAACGTTTGCCGGATTTCGCGAATTTTTTTACTCATTATACTATATCGCACAATTTTGCACAACGGGGAATTTCTCCCGCGGAAAAAGTCAAGCCTTGGCGAATTGCCTCAAATGTGTTACAATGGTTACAATCTTTTCCGAAGGAGCGTCCCATGAAAAATTCTCGCAGCCGCATCGGGCGCACGCGCCTGATCCTGATTTTATTGTGCATCGTGCTTGCCGCCGCCATGCTCTGGTGCGCGGTATCGCTGATATCGAAGGTCGGTACCTATTCCAGCCGCACCGTAGGAGACGACAAACCTGCCGAGGAAGTTCCCGTCGAGCCTGCCGATTTAGAGCCGACCGTCGCCGAAAACAGCTACGATCCGGCAGGCTTCTATGAAGAAGGCGGCTTCAAGCGCTACAAAAGCGCCGACACCATCGCCTCCGTCGGCGTCGACGTGTCGTCGCACCAGCAGGACATCGACTGGGAGCTGGTCGCGGCGAACGGCGTGGAGTTTGCCATGATCCGCGTGGGCTACCGCGGCTATACGGAAGGCGAAATTCAGCCGGACGATTATTTTACGCAGAACATCGAAGGTGCGCTTGCCGCGGGGCTTGACGTGGGCGTCTATTTCTTCTCGCAGGCGCTCGATGAAAAAGAGGCAATCGACGAAGCAAATTTCGTGCTGGAAAAGATCAAGGACTATCCCCTCTCCTACCCTGTCATCTTTGACTGGGAGGACATTCAGGCGGACGCCCGGACCGACGGCATGGACTCTGTCCAGCTCACGAAAAACGCAATCGCGTTCTGCGGCGCCGTCGAAAAGGCAGGCTACCGCGCGGGTGTGTATTTCAACCAGCGCTTCGGCTATGAGGAATTCGATCTGGAAAGCCTGCAGGACTATGTGTTCTGGCTTGCCGAATACAACGAAACGCCGAGTTTTTCGTATCACTTCCAGCTCTGGCAATACTGCAACGACGGTCGTGTCGACGGTATCCAAACGGACGTAGACCTGAATCTGGCGTTTCTGCGTGCGAAGCATTGAGCGTTCCCCCGGGAAACCGGGGGATTTTTGCGCCCGCCGGGCGCCGGGGCAAGTTTTTGACCGGACCTGTGGTCAAGGGACCAGTGTGATTCTGGCAGAGACCTGCCAGCTGGTTCTTTTTCGACCCCACGCTTCTTAGCTGCGCAAAGAAGCGCGGTGTCGAGCCGCCGCGAAGAAGTTGCTTTCGTTGCGCTTATCGCGCAACAGAACAAAAGGGTTGCGACCCTTTTGATATCCCGGGGGTTCTAATCAGTAACTGCTACCCTGTCGAGCGCTTCTACGGTTTTAGGCAGCACTCTCGTTCTGGGTTGCAATTGCAAACCAGTTTGCAGCTTGTTCAACGATCAACCTGCCGAGCAGCAAACATGGCAGTCCCTACCGCCGCAAGGCATTTTTGCTCTGCAAAAATCCTTGCGGGGAGACTGCGGTGGGGATGGGGTCCCCGCCGCAGTCGAGAGATGCACCGCCCGCGCAAAGAAATTTCCA
>DPCD01000152.1:0-207 GCA_003516765.1 Clostridiales bacterium
ATTTTCAAGGTCGTCTGGAAAGAAATCCGCGTGGCGGTCCTCTGCGGCATCTGCCTTGCCATCGCCTGCTTCGGCAAAATCATGCTGGTCGACCATATGCTTCTCAAATCCGAATCGGTTACGACTTGGGTCGCGCTTGTGGTGAGCCTGTCGATGGCAGTGACGGTTTTCCTGGCAAAGCTCGTCGGCGGTACGCTGCCGCTGCTG
>DPCD01000152.1:447-619 GCA_003516765.1 Clostridiales bacterium
TCGGCGGTACGCTGCCGCTGCTGGCAAAGAAGCTCGGCTTCGACCCGGCGGTTATGGCGTCTCCGATCATCACGACGATTGTGGACTTTTTGTCCCTTCTCGTCTATTTTACCTTTGCAACCACAATTCTTCATATCGGCTGAAAGCATCAAACGCGCCGCACGGTTTTTCC
>DPCD01000152.1:867-4207 GCA_003516765.1 Clostridiales bacterium
TTTTTCCGTGCGGCGCTTTTTCCTATGTAAGGGCTAAAGATTACATCGGAACGGCAAATTGCGACATGTCCAGCCGCAGCCCAGCAAAGCTCAGAAGCAGAATCACAATCGCCGCCAGAATGTAGATGCAGAAAAAGCTTCTGGCGTAGTTTCGTTTGTTGATGTTCCGGCTGGCTAACGCATGGGCAATCAGGAATATCCAGCCGATCACCGGCACCGAGTATAAAATGCTCAGCCCGAAATAAGCCCAGGGCGAAAGCGGGCGGTAAGCCTCCGGAAGATATTGCTGCTCAAATTCGTTCATTTTTACGCCTCCTCAGCTGTGCTGCTTGCAGCTCATCGTTTCCGCCGTCAGGCAGAAGACCGCGACAGCGTCCGCCTGCTCGTCGGTAAAAGAAAACGCGCAGTCCTTACGATAGTGTGCCATAATGGCAGAAAGTGCCCGCTTCTTTTCCTCCAGCGTTTCCACCGGACGGACCGTTCCCGTTCCAATAACGCTCTGATAGAAAAAGGTATGCCTGCAGCCGGTTTCCGCTTCGCCGAGCCGGTGCGCGCCGTCGAGCTCGAAGCCCGCCTTCGCGCCCTGCCCGATCATGTCGACCTTTCTTCCCTCTTTTGCGCTGTGGAAATAGAATTTCGCGGGCTTCCCCGGCACGTAGGCAAAGTTCAAAGGCACAATATACGCGCCGTCTTCTGCGTTCAGCCCCAGCCGCAGGCAATCGCAGCTGTCAATGATCTGATCGATTTCATTCTGCTGCACAACTTCCCTGTCTTGCCTTCTCATTGCTTGTCTCCTCTCCTTGCTTCGCCGCCTGCTCTGGTTCTTCGTCCTTCCAGAGCGGCAGCAGCAGCGTCAGATATGCATACGCCTGACAGTAGCAGGCGATATGGTAGTTCATCACGGTGTCCTGTACACTGTCCGCCGCTGGGACCTGCAAAGAGATTTCCGGCAAAGATATCTCCTGCGCAGAATCCAGGGTATCCAATCGTTTCTTGTTTTCCTCCGACACGCGCCCGAAGCTGTCCATCATGCCAAGCGCCGTGACCTCCTGCACCATGCGCCCGGCAAGCTGCACGCAGCCCGTCTGCCAGGCAAGGCTTCTGCGGTTGCGCCGGGTTTTCAGCAGCGCCAGCACCTGCCGCTCGTTGGCGTACGGATGGACGAAGATGTTCACTGCCAGACCGAACGCCAGCCCAATCGACACATCGCGCACGCGCGCGAGAATGTCCGGCAATTGACTTGCCCCGGAACACACAGAGATAAAAATCACCGACGAGAGAAACACCGCATACGACATATGCAGCAAATTGCAAAGCCCGATGACAAAAAACAGGCTCAGCCCGATCACAAGCGCCGGCGGGTCCAGCAGCACATGCAGCAGCAAAAAGCCGAGTACGCTTCCCACCAGCACGCCGACCATCTGGTTCAGGCACCCGGTCCACGATTCGCAGATCGTGCGCCCCATCGCGCAGTACGCGCCCATGAGCGCCAGCACCGGGCTCATTTCGGAAAACCGGCTGCACACCAGCAGCGTCAGCGTTGCGGCAATCACCGTCTTCAAAACCCGGTAGCCCGGTCTGTGGAGTCTCCAGAATTTCATAGCGCCTCCATATGTACGCGCTCCTTGCGGAGCGCCGCGTGTCAAAGATCGTCCGCGTCCTGCACGGGCGTTTCCATGGGGTCTGCCGGTTTTCCGGTCCAGCTGCCCTGCGGGTCCGTCTTTGCATGTCCCTGCCACCAGCTGTCGGTTTCTATGCTCTTATCCTTGCGCTTTTTCATACCGCGCCTCCTTCCCTGCAGAATACGCTATTATCTGCAGAAATGCCGCGCGGCATGCATGATTATGAATGCTTGTGCAGATGACCTCCCGTCTGGTCGCAGGTCTCCTTCTGATACAATTTTGTCTGGATATTTTCCAAAAGTGCGGGGCATTGCGCTTCTAGCGTCTGCAAAAAATCCGGGTAGTCCTGCCTTGTGACCGGAATCAGAACCGCCTGCTGCGCATCAAACAGCGTGTCCCGCGCAAGAAGCTCCAGACAGTCGACCGGATGCAGCCGGTCCTCGGTGACGCGCCGCTGCATGCAAACCGCCTCGATTTTGCTGCACGGAAAAAGAATCATCGTCCGCTCGCAGAAAACGCAAACCGCAGCTTCCGCCTCATCCTGCGCGCGCAGCAGCTCGATGCTGTCTTCGGGCAGGAGCATATACCGCTTCATAGCGTCCCCTCCATGTCCATGTGCAGGCTTCCGTCGGTCAGCGGCATTTTATGCAGAATTGCTTCCAATACGCCGCCGGCAATCGCACTTGCCTTATCGGAGATGGTGTAGCAGTTCTCAACCTTTGCGCGCGGGTCCACGTCGCCGGACTTCATACCCTTCGTTACCGGCGTGCCGTCCGGAAGAATTCCGCGCAGAACGCCCGCAATCGTACAGGACATCGGAAGACCGTTCACCTCGCCGACCGTTTCTCCGACCGTTACCAGCGCGCCAATATCGCGCAGCTGATGGAAAATGCCCGTGTCCGGCGCGCGCAGCACGCGCTCTCCGGCAAAGCCGCCGATCAGCCCTGGAATGTTCGTGTTCGGAATCGGCTCGCCGTCCCAGATCACCCTGCCGAGCGTATGTCCGCGCATGGTCTCAATGACCGCATGGCAGTCGCGCCCCGCGCAAAAGCCCGGTCCCAGCGCGATAACCAGCGGCGCATCGGTGATTTTTGTTCCGAGATTTCGTTTTGCCAGAATCCCGTCAACCAGGACTTCCGGATGCAGCCACGTGCGGCAGGACGCCGTCTCGTCCGGCAGGACCGGTATTTCTCCGACAGAAAGCGCCGCTTTTACCTCGCGTGCCGTTTTGCAGCACACGCCCACCGCATCTTCCACCGTTGTTTTTCCGAAACGGATCGCCTGCGAAAAGCAGACCGTTCTTCGAATGGCGGTTGGCTGCGGAAGATCCGTCATGACGACCGGAAAATTTGCCCGGTGCAGCCGCAGCGCAGCGCCCGAGGCAAGGTCTCCGGCTCCCCGAATCAGCACAAGCATATCATCTTCTCCTTTAATAGTTCGCCTGCCGCAACCGGGCAGTGCAGATACGCCGCCAGCTCCCGCGCCAGCGCCAGCTCCCGCTGCGTCTGTGCCTGATTGACCAGCACCCGCGTATGAAAGCCTTCCAGATTTATGAGCCGCGCGGCAAGCTCCGGCGTTACAATCGTATCCTGCGTCACACCGAGCTTTTCGGCGTAGAGCGCCGGTCGGTGCGCCGCGGCAGCAATCGGCTTTCCAAAGCCCGACGCACCGAGAACCAGAATGGTCTGGTTTGCTTCCGGCGGAATCACCGGCTCATG
>DPCD01000068.1:0-5119 GCA_003516765.1 Clostridiales bacterium
TTGTTAAGTCCCTCGTAGGCAAGCCCGCCTGTAAGCGCGCCGTCTCCGACGAGGGCGATAACGCTGTAGTCCTGCTTTTCCAGCGTCCTTGCCCGCGCCATGCCGAGCGCGACCGAAACGGCGTTGGATGCATGCCCGGCGATAAAAGCGTCTGCGATGCTCTCCGCCGGGTCCGGAAAGCCGGACATACCGCCGAACTGACGCAGCCGGTCAAAGCCTTCTGCGCGTCCGGTGAGCAGCTTGTGAACATAGCTCTGATGACCGACATCAAAGACAAGCCGGTCCTTTTTCGTGTCGAACACGCGCTCGATGGCAAGCGTCGTCTCCACAACGCCAAGATTCGACGCCAGATGCCCGCCGGTCCGGCTGACATGGCGAACCAGAAACTCGCGGATTTCCCGGCAAAGCTGCCCCTGTTCGGCGTCTGTCAGCGCCAGAAGATCCGCTCTGGTATGAATTTTCTCTAAAATCATACGTACCTCATAACCACAACGCCCGCTTTACCGCCTGCGTTTCGGACGGAGTTTTTCGGGAATGGTATGGAAAAAATGCAGAACCATCGCCGCCGTGCGGACGACGCTTGTACTGGAATCGATGGCAAAGGATTTGCCGCATGCCTTTCCGCCGACGGTCAGCCCTGCCGCCAGCGCCGACATGGCAAGCGTCAGAACGATCTCGCGCATACCCGGATGCATTGCCAGCACGCGCGCAGCAATGGTCGCCGCGGCAGAGCCGGAAATGACGCCGCAGATATCGCCGATGACGTCGTTGCAGAACGACGACACGCGCCCGGCGTTTCGGATCAGCTTCAGCGCCTGCGTCGCTTCCGGCACCTTGCGCGACGCCATCGAGTGAAACGGCTTTTCGTCCGCCGCCGTCACCGCAACGCCGATGATATCAAACACAATGCCGATGGCAATGATGCAGATGAGAATCACAAACGACACACCGAGCGTCGCGCTTGAGAGTAAATTGGTCGATATGAGAGACATCACCGCCGAAATCAGGACGGTTATGAAAAAAATCGTAAAAATCCAGCGCCAATCCGGACCTTGCTTCTTCGGCGCCTTGCTGTTTTTCTGCGCAGCCAATCGTTTATCTCCTACCTAATCTGAGCTTTCACATGTACCGCATTGAAAAATTGCAAAATTTTTCAATAGTCTTTTTGATGGCAGCAGATCTGGTTAATCTTACGGCTTAGGTCGGGTTTGTTTTCCACCCGGGCAGCCTCCCGTCGCCGAAGAGGCGGTTTCCCTTTCATGCCCGGGCCGGTTTGTTGCCAAAACCGGTACCCGATTGCCACTGAGTCCGTACCGCAATCCCAGATCTGCCCTTTCGACAGCCTAGGTGATTTCCACAACAGCTTTCTTCCGGTTCTAATCCTCTTTTGCAGACAGTGTTTCCAGAAGCGCGTTTGCCCTCGTTTTTCGAAGGTGTCGGCGCGCCTTTCCCCGAGCTGTCCACGCAAGGCAGGCTACGCTGCACACAGCGTTCACGGCGTAAAAGCCGGGTAGCACCGCAATGCAGGTTCAAGCCGGTACCGTACAACGGTCGTTTAGACCACAAAGGGAGTACGCCGCTGCACGAGATCCGGTCTCCACAGCGGGCGGGTCGCTCATTTCATGCCATTGAAACGCGCCCGACCGCCGCAGGCAAAGTTGCCTCCCCCCAGCATCCACCCCAGACTGGGCGTAAGAAGCAGACACCAGAGGCTTCATAGATGTGCCCTTTAAAGGATTTTTAGGCCCTTCCTCGAAACCGGCAGGCTGACTAGGATACTGCGCCATCGTTCGCCGCGCGGAAGACAAAGGCGCCAAGCCGCGCAAGCTCCGCATATTATACCATGAATTCAATGCATATACAAGCCGATATTCAATAATATTCTATGAACGCAGCAGCAAAAAGGACTCTCTTTTTCCAAAGAGAGTCCTTTTGTCAGCGTCAGCATTCGCGGATGGCAAGCTTCATCGAAAGCTCCTTTAAAAATTCGGAGTCTTCAAACACGCCGAGCGCTTCGATCGATTTCTGCGTTTCCTTTTCAATGAGCCGTGAGCAGGCGCCCACGCCGTAGAGCCGCACGAACGTGTTCTTGTTTTCGTCCATGCCGGTCGCTTTTCCCATTTTTCCGGCGTCGCCGAGAACGTCCAGCATGTCGTCTCTGGTCTGGAACGCAAGCCCCAGCGCCTCCGCGTAGCGGTCTGCCGCATCGAGCTGCTCCTGCGTGCCGCCCGCGGCAATCACGCCGAGCTGGCAGGCTGCGGAAATGAGCGCGCCGGTTTTGAGCCGGTGGACATTGTAAATTTCTTCTTCCGTCAGAACCAGCTGCTCGCCCGCCAGGTCCAGCACCTGCCCGCCGACCATGCCGCATTCTCCCGCGCGCTGCGAAAGAAGCGCCACGGCTTTCCCGATCCGCTCCGCCGGAAGCTCTGCACGCGCCAGCTGCCCGAACGCCGCTGTCAAAAGCGCGTCGCCTGCCAGCACCGCATTCGCCTCGCCGAAAACCTTATGGTTCGTAAGTCTGCCGCGCCGGTAGTCGTCGTTGTCCATGCAGGGAAGATCGTCATGAATCAGACTGTACGTATGAACCATCTCGATTGCCGCCGCAAACGGCATTGCTTTTTCCGCGTCGCCGCCGCAGATCCGGCAGAATTCCAGCACCAGAATCGGGCGGATGCGCTTGCCGCCGGCAAGAAGACTGTAGCGCATCGCGTCAAACAGCTGCTTCTGCGGCGCGTCTTCCGCAAAAAACGTCTGCAGATACGCTTCGACGGTTTTCTGATAGCCTTCCATCACATCTTTAAACGTCATCTCGTTCATACTCCGTTTCTGCCGGTGTGCCATCGGCGGTTTTCATCAGCTTCACGACCTCCAGCTCCGCCTTGTCCAGCAGCTTGCCGCAGGTGTCTACCAGCGCCGTGCCCTCCTGAAAAAGCTTGAGCGCATCTTCCAGCGGCACATTTCCCTGCTCAAGCTGGCGGACAATTTCGTCAAGTCTCGTGATCGACTGTTCAAAGGTCTGTGATTTCTTCGCCATTGCGTTCCTCCTGGATTTGCGTCACGGAAGCGGTGAAGCTCCCCTGATGTAGTTTTATGTCAACTTGTTCTCCGATTTGCACCTGCGCCGCGCGCTGTACCACGCGACCGTCCGACGTTAAAACCACGCTGTAGCCGCGCGCAAGGACCTTGAGCGGGCTCAGCGCGTCGAGCTTCGCCGTCAGATGGATGAAGCGCTGCTTCTGCCCTGCCAGATTTCGCTGCGCCGCCGCACCGAGGCGCTGTGCGCTGTGGTCCAGCAGCAATCGTTTTTCGTTTACATAATTGATCGGCGACTGCAGCACCCGGCGATTTTTCAATCCGTCGAGCGTTTTCCGGTCGAGCTTGAGCCGCTTCTGCATCGCCTGCGCCATGCGCGTCTGCGCGGCAAGAAGATATGTGCGCAGATCGTTCTGGTCCGGCGCGACAAGCTCTGCCGCATTCGACGGCGTTGCCGCGCGCACATCGGCAACAAAGTCCGAAATCGTCACGTCCGGCTCGTGCCCGACCGCACTCACGACCGGAATTTCGGACGCGAAAATCGCCCGCGCCACGCGCTCGTCGTTGAACGCCCAGAGGTCCTCCATCGAGCCGCCGCCGCGCCCGGTGATGATTACGTCTGCAACCCTGTATTTGTTCGCGTACCGGATGGCGCCCGCAATCTCCGCCGGCGCTTCTGCCCCCTGCACGCGCACGGGAAGAATCACGACCTTGCTCAAAGGATACCGCTTTCCCAGAATGCGCAGCATGTCCATGATTGCTGCGCCTGCGCCGGAGGTGATGATTGCGATGCGGTGCGGAAACGGCGGCAGCGGCTTTTTGTACTGCGCGTCGAACAGTCCCTCGGAAGAGAGCTTCCGCTTGAGCTGTTCAAACGCGACATACAGATCGCCCACGCCATCGGGCGTTACATCGCTGCAATACAGCTGATACGCGCCGTCGCGCGGAAAAACTGTAATGCGCCCCATCGCCAGCACCTTCATGCCGTTTTCCGGTCGGAAGCGAAGACGCGCCGCGCTGGAACGGAACATCACGCAGCGCAGCGCGCCGCCTGCATCCTTGAGGGTAAAATAGTGGTGCCCCGAGGGATAGATTTTGTAGTTGCTCAGCTCGCCGCGAATGCACAGACCCGCGAGAAGCTCGTCGCCGTCCAGGAGATTTTTGATATACTCGTTGACCTGGCTGACGTCCAGAATCTGTCGTTCCATGCTCATTCCCCCTGCAGCCAGGTCAGAACGGCAATGCCCATGGCATTGTCGGTGGAAAACTCGGGCGGCGAGAAAACCGCTTCAAAATCCCGGCAAGACTGCCGCAGCTGTGCGTTGGACGCAACGCCGCCGGAGAAGACCACCGGAAAACCCGGATACTGCTTCAGCGCCTCGCGCGTGACCGAGACGATACACGAGCAGACGCAGTTGAGCACATATTTTGCCGTATCGGCAGGGCTATGCGTCGCGTCAAAAAACGCGTGCATCTTGTTCTCCAGACCGGAGAACGAAAACGCCAGACCGTTCAGCTTGACCTTAAACCGCTCGCGGCAGCCAGATTCCCGGCTGAGACGGTCAATTTCTTTTCCCGACGGAAAGCGCAGGCCGAGCGTGTTCCCTGTCCGGTCGATAAGCTGCCCGGCGGAAATATCCTGCGTGCCGCCGATTTTTTCGGCGTTCACGTTTTTGTTTCCGGGCGTTACGAGCAGCAGCTCCGTCGTTCCGCCGGACAGGTGCCACGCCAGATGCGGCGTATCCATCAGATCCATGCGCCCGGAAGACCAGCAGGCAGCCGCGATGTGCCCCTGCTGATGGGAAAACGCATAAAACGGCACGCCCAGAACCGTTGCCAGATTCTGCGCCTGACTGGCCCCCGCCAGAAAACAGGGCATGTATGACCCTTCGACCGCTCTGGGTCTGGTCGATGCGCCGACGGCGCGGATTTCGTCTCTCGAAATCTCTGTAAAAAGCTTCTCTACCAGCTCCGGCAGGCGCTTGACATGGGAAAACAGCGCGTCGGACTGCCGAAGCCCCAGCTCGCCTTCCCGGACATCCAAAAGACGTGAGCAGTTTTTACCGCTCACGCCGTCAAATGCAGC
>DPCD01000068.1:5435-5740 GCA_003516765.1 Clostridiales bacterium
ACGTCCTCATATTTTCTCGTCAACTCGACCGCCTCGCTGATGGCGGCCGCCGTGGGGACGTCCTGCTCGTGCTCGCATTCGTACATCGCGACCTCCATGACCGCGACGGCGACCTTGGAAATGCGCCCAAGGCTCCAGCCGATGGCGTTCTTCTCAATAAAGCCTGCAAGCTTTTCGCGCTCGCGCTCCACACCGTGGACCACGCCTGCAAGATATTCCGCCTGCTTGCCGGACGGGCGCTCGGCGTAAATTTCGGTCTCCGAAGCCAGCGACGGATAGTAATCCGGGTCCATCAGAAGGTTCAT
>DPCD01000024.1:0-223 GCA_003516765.1 Clostridiales bacterium
CCCGCTCGGAGGACTTCATCACGAAATTTGCCCGCATCTATACCCCCGCTGTCTGCTACAGTGCCCTGGCGCTGGCGATTATCCCGCCGGTGGCGCGCCTTGCGATGGGCAGCAGCGCCGAGTGGGAGCAGTGGATTTACAGAGCTCTTACATTCCTCGTTACCAGCTGCCCGTGCGCGCTCGTTGTGAGCATCCCCCTGAGCTTCTTTGCCGGCATCGGCGG
>DPCD01000024.1:494-2707 GCA_003516765.1 Clostridiales bacterium
CGTCGTCTTCGATAAGACCGGCACATTGACGAAAGGCGTGTTTGAGGTCAGCGCCGTCCACCACAGCCCGCTGGAAGAAGCGAAGCTCCTGGAGTATGCGGCGCTTGCCGAGTGCGCCTCGTCGCACCCCATCAGCAAGAGCCTGCAAAAAGCATATGGCAAGGAAATTGACCGCAGCCGCGTCACGGACATTGAAGAGGTCAGCGGCAGAGGCATTCTTGCAAAGGTCGACGGCGTTCCGGTCGCTGCCGGCAACCACAAGCTCATGGAGCAGCTGGGCATCGACTTCATCGACTGCCACAGCGTAGGCACAATCATCCACATGGCAATTGACGGCAAATACGCCGGTCACATCGTGATTTCCGACGTCGTCAAGCCCAACTCCAAACAGGCAATCGAGCAGCTGCACCGCGCGGGCGTGACGAAGACCGTCATGCTGACGGGCGACGCGAAAAAGGTTGCAGCGTCCGTCGCCAAAGAGCTGGGCGTGGACGAGGTGTATTCCGATCTTCTGCCCGCAGGCAAGGTCGAAAAGGTCGAGGCGCTGCTTTCTCAGCAGTCCGGCAAGGCAAAGCTCGCCTTCGTCGGCGACGGTATCAACGACGCGCCGGTTCTCTCTCGCGCGGATATCGGCATTGCCATGGGCGCGATGGGCTCTGATGCGGCAATCGAAGCTGCCGACATCGTTCTCATGGACGACGAGCCGCTGCAGATTGCCAAGGCAATCAAGATCTCGCGCAAGTGCATCGGCATTGTCTATCAGAACATCGTCTTCGCGCTCGTTGTGAAGTTCGCCTGCCTCGCGCTTGTCGCCGTCGGCGCGGCAGATATGTGGGCAGCAATCTTCGCGGACGTCGGCGTGATGGTCCTCGCGGTTCTCAACGCCATCCGCGCGCTGCAGGTCCACAACCTGTAAGCTCAAATAAGAAACTTCTATCCCGAACATTTCGCAGGCGGCAAAACCGCCTGCGAAATTTTTAACGCCCGGCAAACAAAAAACGGATGCAAAACGGACCGGGGCGGTGTATAATAGCGAAAAACAACCGGAACCCGGTCACAGCAAGGAGCGATTGCTATGCGAATCGTCGTCAAAGTCGGAACATCCACCCTCGCCCACCCCACAGGCAGGCTCAACATCCAGCGCATGGAGCGGCTGTGCAAGGTCTTGAGCGACCTCAAAAATGCGGGGCACGAGATCATTCTCGTCTCCTCCGGCGCCATCGGCATGGGCGTCGGCAAATTAAGTCTGCCGTCCAAGCCGTCTGACATGCCGACCAAGCAGGCGGCAGCCGCCGTGGGGCAGTGCGAGCTGATGTATATCTACGACAAGCTCTTTACCGAGTATAACCACATCGTGGCGCAGATTCTCATCACCGCGCCGGATTTGCAGGAGGCAGGCAGCCGCAAGCGTAATTTCCACAACACGCTCGCGCGGCTTTTAGATCTAGGCGCGCTTCCGGTCATCAACGAAAATGACACCGTCTCCACGGACGAAATCGTCATCGGCGACAATGACACGCTGTCGGCAAATGTCGCGTCCACCATCGACGCAGACCTTCTGGTCCTGCTTTCCGATATCGACGGCCTTTATGACAGCGACCCCCACAAAAACCCGTCGGCGCGGCTGATAGACACCGTCGAGCAGCTCGACGAGCGCATTTACGCGCTTGCCGGCGGCGAAGGTTCGAGCCTCGGCACAGGCGGCATGGTGACCAAGCTGCGCGCGGCAAAGATCGCGACGGATGCCGGCTGCGAGATGGTCATTGCCAACGGCAGCCGCCCGGAAAACCTGTATGACATTCTGGACGGGGCGCACGTCGGCACCCGATTTTTAGCGCAGGAGGAAGGCAAATGACCACACGGGAAATTTTACAGAAAACGAAAGCAGCCTGGGGCTGCATCCGAAGCGCCGGCGCGGAAGAAAAAAACCGGTTGCTGCTTTCCATGGCGGAGAGTCTCCTACAGCACGCCGACACGATTCTCTATGAAAACGCGCACGATCTCGAGCAGGCGCGCGGGCTTATCTCCGAGGTCATGCTCGACCGGCTGCGCCTGAGTGCCGACCGGCTCGAGGGGATGGCGTCCGGTATCCGGGACGCTGCCGCTCTTCCCGACCACACGGGAAGAATTCTCGAGGAAATCACGCGCCCAAACGGGCTGAACATCTACAAAAAGCAGGTGCCGTTGGGGCTGGTCGCCATCATCTACGAGAG
>DPCD01000024.1:2931-3055 GCA_003516765.1 Clostridiales bacterium
AACGTCTGCATGCTCCGCCCCGGAAAGGAAGCCTACCGCTCCGCGCGTGCCATCGTGGAGGCGCTCAAGCGCGGCATCGAACGTGCCGGCTTTGATGCGAACATCGTGAACATTGTCGAAGACA
>DPCD01000024.1:3261-3497 GCA_003516765.1 Clostridiales bacterium
GAAGACCCCTCCCGCCGCAGCGCGACGGAGATCATGGAAGCAAGCGGACTTGTGGACCTCTTGATCCCCAGAGGCGGCGCGGGGCTCATCCGCGCGTGCGTCGAGCATGCGACAGTTCCCTGCATCGAAACCGGCACTGGCATCTGCCACGTGTACGTGGACAAGGACGCCGATCTTGAGCAGGCGCTTTCCATCATCTCCAACGCCAAAACAAGCCGCCCGTCCGTCTGCAACGC
>DPCD01000024.1:3724-4098 GCA_003516765.1 Clostridiales bacterium
AGCCGCCCGTCCGTCTGCAACGCAGAAGAGGTCTGCCTGGTTCACCGGGACATTGCGAAGACTTTCCTGCCGATGCTCAAGAACATGCTCGTCGACGCGCGCGAGCAGGCGGGGCTTTGCCCCGTGGAGCTGCGGCTTGATGAAGCGGCGCGCGAAATCATCCCCGGCACGAAGGCAGGCGAGCGCGATTTTGACACAGAGTTTCTCGATTATATCCTTGCCGTCGGCGTAGTAGATTCTCTGGACGCAGCAATTATGCACGTGCAGGCACATTCGACGCATCACTCGGACGCAATTGTGACCGAAAATGAAGCCGCGGCAGAGCGCTTTCTGGACGAGATCGACTCCGCTGCCGTCTACGTCAACGCCTCCAC
>DPCD01000056.1:0-382 GCA_003516765.1 Clostridiales bacterium
GCCATCGGAATGACCACCGAATCCGGCAGCGGCAGCTTGACCGCGCTCATCTGTGCCGTCGACTTATGCCCCGCTACATGGATTCCATGTAAGTACCGCTTCAATCAAATTCCTCCCTCAAATGCTCATTTTGGAGCAAGCTGTTACTTGCTGAAAAGACCTGCCTGCCGCGCGCGTTTTGATACGAGCTGCGCGCACAGACCGGTAAAAATCCCGGTCACAATGCCGGAAACCAGCAGGACCGGAAGATAATACAAAATTGCGCTTGTGCGGCTGATGAGGACCGCCGCCGCCATCTGCCCCAGATTGTGCCCCATCGCGCCGAATGCGCTGAGTACCCAGAGCTTCTGCTCGCCGAGCGGCTTGCGAAGCGCCCACATGT
>DPCD01000056.1:547-12174 GCA_003516765.1 Clostridiales bacterium
GGCTTGCGAAGCGCCCACATGACGAGGAACGCCGCAAAGCCGCCGGATAAGCTGTAGAAAAATGCCATCGTCTGACCGGTCAGCAGGCTTCCGAGACTCACCCGGACAAACATCGTCCCGAGCGCCCAGCCGGGTCCGACCCAGAAAAGCGTCAGCATCGTAAACACGTTGCTTAAGCCCGGCTTGATGCCGGGGATTGCGGTCAGGGGAGGCAGCTGCGCTTCAATCACGAAGACCACCAGTCCCGCAGCCGTCAGAAGCGCCGCCAGCGTGAGCTTTTGCAGCTTTTTCATCTCTCAGCTCCTCCCGCCGGCAACCACGTCCGCGCCATCTGCGCGCGTATCGTCTGTAAACGCAATCACCAACCGGTTCGGCAGGCAGATGATCGGTCCTCCGCCCGCCTTCAAAAGCCCATGCGCCACACAGATCCCGTCCGGACAGCCCGCAGCGCTTACCCTTACGCCCTCGGCGGAAACCTCGATCGTGTTGCCGCCTGCCGGACCCGGAACCTCGAAGGTCTCGGTCTGCCCCGCATGCGGCAAATAAATCGTCCGGATCAGCTCTCCATCCTGATACACACCGGCTGTCTGCCCGCTGCCCGCAGGAAATAGCTTCCACACAAGCAGCAGAGCCGCAATCGCAGATACAAATACCATTGCCCAAGTCCGGTTTTTCATCGCGCAAGCACCTCGAAGCCCCGCTCGGAACGGAACCTGTCCTCCAACCCCTGCGTCACATAAATCTCACCGGAGTCCAGCAGGAACACCGCCTCAAAATCGCGGCTTTCGCGCCAGAACTGCGCCGCGCGGTCGAGCCCCATTACGAAAAGCGCCGTGGAGAGCCCGTCGGCAAGCGTATCGTCTGCGCTCACAACCGTTACGGAACTAATTCCCGTATCGGCGGGCATGCCGGTCCTTGCATCCAAAATGTGCCAGTAGCGTTTGCCGTTTTCCTCAAAATACCGCTGATAGCCGCCCGATGTTACAACGCTGACGTCCGACGCGCTGACATAGCCGAAGCAGCCGTCCGTCTGCGGGGCCTGCAGCCCTACGGTCCAGTCTGTGCCGTCCGGCTTGCTTCCAAGCAGCGTCACATTGCCGCCGAGCGACAAAACCGCCGATTGGATGCCCTGCTTCTGCAGACACCGGCGCACCGTCTGCGCCGCGAAGCCCTTTCCGATGCCGCCGAGATCAATCGCCATACCCTCGGGCAGCTGGTAGGGCGCCTTCACTGCCGGGAGCTTTTCATAGCCGACCGCCTCCAGCGCCGTCTCGATTGCCGCCTGCTGCGGCACCTGCGCATGATCCGTCCCGAAGCCCCAGAGCTGCATCAGCGGATACACTGTCGGGTCATACGCACCCTCGGTAAGCGCCGCGATCTGATACGCGCTTGCCAGCACGCGCAGCGTCTCGTCGTCTTCACAGCAGCCGCCCGCGTTGAGCTTTGCAATCTCGCTGTTTACATTCTGCGCCGAAAGCTTCGCGTCGAGCCTTGCAATCTCGATCTCGGCAGCCTCCACCGCCGCATCGGCGTATGTACCGTATGCCGTGAGCTGCATGACCGTGTCCATGGCAAAAAACTCAGTAGACGCTTTTTTTGCGCCGCAGCCGCACAGCAGCGGCAGCAGCGTCGCAAGGAGAAGTCCCCGGAGAATTTTCCCTGTTTTTGTCATACCTGCACCCTGTCTTCCATCCGCCCCAATTTTTCCCTTTCGCGGAACGGATGGAAAAAACTGTTGTTTGCATTCACTCCACTCGCCTATTAGAATAAATCATCCCACTTAAAAAATCAAGTTTTCTTTTGCATTTCACGAAAAAATCCGTAAATTTATCATCAAAAATTAGTATTTTTTTATCGATATAATTTTCCTTAATGTTTATATCATTTTTTGCATAATTTCATATTCCTTATATGATATGTAAAATTTCATATGGCAGTATTCCATTTTTACCAGCACCGGTTTTCCGGTCCGTCCGGTTGGTTTCTGTTTTTTCATCCTACAAAAACAGGGAATTTTCCGGCAGCGTCTGCCGGTTGGTTTCTGATCCTTCCACACGCGGCACACATCTTTTCCGCCGAAGCCGTCTTCGGTATATCAGAATCCATATCGCCTTTGCTCATTTTTTACTCCCCGCAGGCACAGAAAAACCGGCGATACGCCCTTTGCGCACCGCCGGTATCGCACTATTGATTTTTCTGATTGTTCTGCGCGAGAATGCGCGCGATCTCCTGCTGGGTCTGCATGACCTCGTCGTGAAAGCTCTTTGCCGACACGCGCACCGCGCCGTGCCCGAGAATGATCAGCTGCTCTAAATTATCGGACGTTGCCACGCGCACACGCTTTCTGCCGCGCAGCTCATAGGTCACGCGCTCGATATACGAGTCCGCCGTCTCCGCTTCCTGCGTATATACAATAAATATATTGTGATACTTTTCGACCATTCCCAGATTCTGCGGCACCTTGTAGGCGTCGAACACCAGAATCAGATTGCAGCCGCGGTAGCCCTGATAGTTGCACAGCAGGTTCATCAGCACATGCCGCGCCGCGTCCAGACTGTCGCGTCCGATTTCCTTCAGCTCGTCCCATGCGAAGATAATATTGTAGCCGTCGACCAGCACAAACTCCTCCGCCGGTTCCATCCTTGCCAGCAGTTCTTTTTTGTCCTGCGAGCGAAGCGCCATCATGGGAAGCACGTCGCGCCGCTTGATCTGCCCATACGTCCGCTCGAAGATCGCCAGCAGCTCCTTTTCCAGCTCCGGCGCGCCGCCGGGTGCAACCGAACGGACGATTCTCTGCGGCTTTTCCGGCTCCTGCTTCGGCGAGAAATCCAGCAGCGGCAGATGCGCCATCCGGTCGACCTCGTCCCACTTGACCTCAAAGCCCGCGCCGTGGCTGCAAAAGACGGAGCCCGTTGGATGCAGAAGATCGCGCTCGGGGTCGTAGCCGATTCTTTTGACGATCTCGTCCTGCTGCGCGCACGGGCGGTAGCCCGCCGGCTGATACGAGATCTTGCCCTGCCCTCTGGTATAGGATGTGACCTCCGCCGTATACCCGCGCAGCAGCCGCACCGGTCCCGCGCCTGTGAGAACGGCTCGCTCCCCCGTCAGCTCCGGCGTGGAAAGCTCGGCGTGCATCCGCTCAAAATCCGTCATTGCCCGCCCGAGCATACTCGATGGCAGCTCCAGCCGGAACGAGTACCACGGCTCCAACAGCACCGACTGCGCCTTGCGCAGTCCCTGCCGCACCGCGCGGTAGGTCGCCTGCCGGAAATCGCCGCCTTCTGTATGCTTCAGATGCGCCTTGCCCGAGACCAGCGTGATGCGAATATCTGTGATGGGGCTTCCGGTCAGAACGCCCGGCTGCACCGTCTCCTGCAGGTGTGTGAAGATGAGCCGCTGCCAGTTGCGCGCCAGCACATCCTCACTGCACATCGTGTCGAGCACAATGCCGCTTCCCGGCTCGCCGGGCTCTAAAAGCAGGTGGACCTCGGCATAGTGCCGCAGCGGCTCATAGTGCCCCACGCCCTCGACGGGCGCGGCAATCGTCTCTTTATAGACGATGTTTCCCTCGTCAAAGCGGACGGATAGCCCGAAGCGTGCGGCAATCATCCGCTGCAGAATCTCCATCTGCACCGGTCCCATCAGCTGCACACGAATTTCCCTTAGCTGATGGTCCCAGACCAGATGCAGCTGCGGGTCCTCCTCTTCGAGTCTGCGGAGCTTCAAGTAGGCGCCCTGCAGATCGTCGGTGTCTGCGTGCATCCGGTATTCCAGCACCGGCTCCAGAACGGGCGCCTGCGCCGGTCTTCCTGCGCCCAGGTGTTCGCCCGCCTGTGTCCGGGAAAGCCCCGTCACCGCGCAGACCATACCCGCGCGCGCCTGCTGCAGGAGCGTAAATTTACTGCCGGAATAGAGCCGGAGCTGGTCTGCCTTCTCCTCCCAGTCCTCTGCGCGCAGCGCCTGCTTAACGCGCAGGCAGCCGCCCGTGACCTTTAAAAACGTCAGCCGTTCGTCTTTTTCGCCGCGCGCAATTTTATAGACCTGCGCTGAAAATTCTGCCGGATAGGACGGCTCGACCGTATAGCGCTGCAAGGCAGACAGCAGCTCGTCGACTCCCTGAAGCTGCAGCGCCGCACCAAAAAAGCACGGGAACACGCGCCGCTTTGCAATCAGCCCCGCAATCTGCGCGTCCTCCAGCTGCCCGGTCTTCAAGACCTGCTCCATGAGCGCCTCATCCAGCAGCGACAGCTCCTCGTGAAGCGCCGCTTCGTCTGCGTCAAACGCAGCGCAGTTTTCCGAAAGCTCCTGCCGCAGCTCCTGCAAGATGCCGTCTCGTCCCTTGCCGGGCAGGTCCATCTTGTTGACAAAAACGATGGTCGGAATCTGATAGCGCCGGAGCAGCTGCCAGAGCGTTCTGGTGTGGCTCTGCACGCCGTCCGTGCCGCTCACAAGCAGCAGCGCATAGTCCAGCACCTGCAGCGTCCGCTCCATTTCGGCAGAAAAGTCCACATGCCCCGGCGTATCGAGAAAGGTAATCTCCGCCTCCGGCAGCGTCAGCTCTGCCTGCTTGGAAAAGATCGTAATGCCGCGCGCACGTTCCTGCTCGTCCGTATCTAAAAAGGCGTCCCGATGGTCCACTCTGCCGAGCCGCCGCGTCGCACCGCCCCGGTAGAGCATCGCCTCCAGCAGCGTCGTCTTTCCAGCGTCGACATGCGCCATCACGCCGATGCAGATTCGTTTCATTTCGTAGCCCCCATTCGTTGGGATTGCAAAAAGCGTCCGAAGCCGTCATGGCTCCGGACGCCCAGCGTGTCAAAAAGTCTTTTTGTCACGCTGGGCAGTTTTTCAAACTTCAAAAAAGTTTGAAAAACTGGTTGATTGAACGCGAAAGACACCCCTGATGGGTTTCTTTCACACTATCTTCCTTTCCGAAATCGTAGGTTAGAAAGGTTTTTCGACAGACTGAGCGTCCGGAGCCGCCATGGCTCCGGACGCCCTGTGTTTATTGTAAACGTTTTGCGGTAATTATGCAAGCAGCTTTTCCAGCGCCGCCAGCTTGAGGCTCGTGCAGAAGATCTCCATCGCCTGCTCCAGCTCATGAACCGGGGGCAGCGACGGGGCAATGCGGATGTTGGAGTCCTGCGGGTCAACGCCGTAGGGGAACGTTGCGCCCGCGCCCGTCATCACGACGCCCGCTTCCTTGCAGAGTGCCAGGGTCCGCTTGGCAAGACCCGGTTCGGTGTTGACCGAGACAAAGTAGCCGCCCTTCGGGCGCTGCCAGGTTGCAATGCCGAGCGGCGCGATCTGCGTGTCCAGCTTTTCCAGCACGCAGCGGAATTTCGGGGCAAGCACCTGCGCATGCTTCTTCATCAGCGCCAGCGTCGTTTCCTTGTCCTTGAGATACAGTACATGGCGCAGCTCGTTGACCTTGTCGTAGGAGATCATCTGAATGCCCATGAGTTTCTGCATGTACGCCTGATTTGCCTCCGAGCAAGCCATGACGGAAATGCCCGCGCCCGGGAAGGTGATCTTTGAGGTAGATGCAAATTCAAAGACCATGTCGGGGTTGCCCGCTTCGCGGCAGAGCGTCAGAATGTCTTCAAACGGAACGAAATCGCCGTCAAACTCATGCACGCAGTAGGCGTTGTCCCACATGAGCATGAAGTCCTTCGCCGCCGGCTTCATATTGGCAATGCGGTGAACCGTCTCGTCGGAGTAGATAATGCCGTCGGGGTTGGAGTACTTCGGCACGCACCACATGCCCTTGACCGCCGGGTCTTTCACCAGCTGCTCAACCAGATCCATGTCGGGTCCAGTGGGCGTCATGGGAACAGTGATCATCTCGAAGCCGAATGACTGGGTGATCTTGAAGTGGCGGTCGTAGCCCGGCGCGGGGCAGAGCCACTTGACGCTGTCGAGCTTGCACCACGGCTTTTCCGAGTGCAGCATGCCGTGCGTCACCGCCTTGGAAACGGCGTCATACATCAGGGTCAGCGACGCGCTGCCGCCGATGAAGCACTCTTCAGGCTTGCAGCCGAGAATGTCGGCAAACAGCCGCTTTGCAGACGGCAGACCCGAAAGCTCGCCGTAGTTTCTCACATCCATGCCGTCGCACATGCACTGCTCGGGGCTATGGAGAATCGTCAGAAGATCGGATACCAGATCCAGCTGCTCTTTGCCGGGCTTGCCGCGCGCCATGTTGAGCTTGAGATTCTGCGCCTTCAGCGCTTCGTATGCCGCCTGCGCGCTTGCCAGCTCCTGCTTCAGTTCTTCGTGTGTGCGGTCTTTATATGCAACGCTCATTGTTCCGCAACCTTTCTTTTCGTATTTTTTCTGTCTTTTCGCCGCGCAAACCGCGCCGCTTTCTATGTTACAGTATACCAGTTCCTCGCCAAAAAGCAAGCGAAGAGGCGGTACAAATATGGAAGGATTCCGTAAAAATTGCCCGCCGGTTCTCGGCGGGCAATCGGGGGTAATGGAAATCTTACTTTGCAGCCTTCTGTGCCGCAGCCTTGGCTTCCCAATGGTTGACGCAGATGGCGCAGGACGCGTCGCCGACAACGTTCAGCGCCGTACGACCCATGTCGAACAGGCGGTCGATGCCGTAGATGATACCGATGTAGGTCGTCGGGATGCCGACAGCCTCGAGGACCATCGCCAGCATGATCATGCCCGCACCGGAGGTACCGGCGGTGCCGATGGAGGCAAGGGTCGCGGTGACGACGATGGTGACCATCTGCGTGATGCCGAGGTCCATGCCAATGCACTTTGCCAGGAAGATTGCAGCCACGCACTGATAGATCGCGGTGCCGTCCATGTTGATCGTTGCGCCGAGCGGCAGAACGAACGAGGAAATGTCCTTCTCAACACCCATCTCATCGCAGCACTCCTTGGAAACCGGCAGAGAAGCGACGGAGGACGTGGAGGTGAAGGCGAACACAGCTGCGGGCAGGATACCCTTGAAGAACTTCAGGGGGCTCATGCCGGCGAAAACCTTGACGGACAGACTGTAAACGAGAACGGTGTGAATGATGTAGCCGATGTATGCCGCCAGCAGAACCAGACCCAGAGAGCCGAGGATCTTCGGACCCTGCGCCGCGACGACCCAGCTCATCAGGCAGAACACGCCGATCGGGGAAACGCGGAGGATGAAGGACATGACCGTCTGCGTGACCTCGTTGAACGAGGAAATGAACGTTGCAAAGGGCTTGCCCTTTTCGCCGGCTACGAGGACGCCGCAGCCGAACAGCAGCGCGATGACAATGATCTGGAGCATCGAAGCGTCGATCATCGGCTGCACCGAGTTGGACGGGAAGATGTTCTTGATCGTGGTCATGATGTCGCTTTCCTTTGCCTCATATGCCGCATCTTCGGCAAGAGACAGAACCGGGAAGCTGCCCTTGAAGAGGTTTGCCACCACAAGACCGATCACGCAGGCAACTGCAGTCGTGGCAAGGAAGTACACAACGGTCTTCCAGCCGATCTTACCGACCTTGCCGATATCGCCCATGGAGAACATGCCGTCCATAATGGAGAGCAGAACCAGAGGCACAACAATGAACTTCAGAAGGTTGACGAAAATGTCTCCGAAGGGCTTGAGATAGCTTGCCGTAAAATCGGTGGCAGCTTCTGCACCCATGGCTGCCCAGAGAATCGCGCCAAATGCGATACCGGCAGCCAGACCGATCATGATCCATACGCCAAGACCGAGCTTCTTCTTTTCTTTCATAGACTCTTTTCTCCTCAAATTCATATTTGCGGAAGCTTTCACATCCTACCGCATTGTGATTCTAACATTCCCGTTAATGGATGTAAAGGATTTTTTGCATCACGTTAAATTTTCGTGAAGTTCCCCAAAGTTTTCGTTATATTTTTGACAAATGAAACGATTTCATTCGTTTCTCTTTTGTAACCATTTCACAAGTCCCGCAGTTTTTTTGCAGGATCAGATGCAAAAAAGAGCACCTGCGCGTCCCTGTGTTTTCCAGCAGCGTGCAGGTGTTTGTCCAATATTTACAGCAATTTGCAGCTGTTTGCAGTTACTCCTGCGTAGTTTCGTATCCGCAGAAGCGGATTGCCGCCTTCGCCAGCTCCGCCGTAGGATCGATGAAGGGTCCGTCTTCCGGCAGCGTATCGGCAACAATCGGAAGCTCCGTGCAGCCGAGGATGAAGTAGTCCGCGCCCTTTCTGCGCAGCCCCTCCAGAAGCTCCTTCCACGTTTCCTCCTCCGGAGCCAGCGGCTTCGATGCCTTGACCACGTCGTAAATGAGGTGCATCAGGGTATCTTTTTCCGCGTTGTCCGGAATGATAAACGAGACGCCCTCTTTTTCGAGCGCTTTTTCATAAAGACCGGTTGCGAGCGTCCCCTTCGTGGCAAGCACGGCCGCCGTCTTTCCGGGATAGAACTTCGCGCACGCCTTTGCCGTCGCCTCCAGCATGCTCAAAAACGGCAGCTTTGTCTCCGCCTGCAATTGAGGCAGGAAATAGTGCGCCGTGTTGCAGGGCATGATCACGCAGCCTGCCCCGCACGCCTCGAGCGAATGCAGCGCTGAACACATTTCCGGCAGCGGATCCTTGCCGCCATGCAGAATTGCCGCCGTACGGTCTGGAATCTGCGCGTTGGAGTCGATGTAGACGCGGATGTGGTCATTGTCGCAGCCTGCCTTTGTGAGTAACGTAATCTTCCGGAAGAGGTCTGCCGTTGCAAGCGGTCCCATGCCGCCGAGAATGCCAATGGTCTTTTTCATATGCACACTCCTGTTCTGTTATCCTGTAATAAGTCCCTGGATGACTTTGACTGCCAGCAAAATAAGGACAATCACGACCGTGGGCTTGACAATCTTCGAGCCGCTTTTGATTGCGAGCCCGGAGCCGATGTAGTGTCCCAACACGCTTGTCACCGTGCCGATGAGCCCCAGCGCAATAAACACCTTGCCGCTCATGAGGCTTGTAAAGAGTGCGCCCATGTTGGAGGCAAGGTTCACGAGCTTCACATTACCGCCCGCGGTGCGCACGTCCATCTTTGCCAGATTGCAGAAAATGAGCAGCAGGAACGTCCCAGTGCCGGGTCCGTAGAATCCGTCGTAGGCGCCCACAACCAGCGATGCCGCGCACACAATTGCCATCTGCTTTTTGGGCGCAATCTCGCCCTTTTCTTCCGGCAGCTCCCGCTGGCGCAGCACCACGAACGCCACCACCGGCAGCACAATCAGCAGCAGATACTGCAAATATTTTTCCTCGATCATCAGCTGCAGGCTTGTTCCGAAGTGCGCGCCGATGAGCGCCAGCACGATCGACGGCACGCCGAGCTTCCAGTCGACGTAGCCGTTTTTGATAAACCGCCCGGTCGAAGCGATGGTTCCGAGCCCTGCCGAGAGTTTGTTCGTCCCCAGCGCATAGTGCGCCGGAAGCCCGGCAATCAGGTACGTCGGCACCGAAATAATTCCGCCGCCGCCTGCGATGGCGTCTGTGAACGACGCGAGAAACACGCCGACCGCCACAATCAGCGCCATCTGGAGCGTCAGATCTCCCGTCTGCATCTCAAATTTCTCCTCTCGCCGCGCGCCGGAGCATCCATGCCACACCGTCTTCGCGGTTGCTCGGCGCAATCACGTCGGCAGCCTTCTTTGCCTGCTCGCCCGCGTTGCCCATCGCTGCGCCGACGCCGGCATAGCGGAGCATCGCGCAGTCGTTGCCGCTGTCGCCCATCGCCAGAACCTGCTCGCGCGCAATGCCCAGCTTCTCCGCCAGCGCCCGCAGCGCAACACCCTTGTCGGTATCCCGGCTCATGACCTCCAGATCGACTGCCCAGCCGCCGTCGGTCAGAAAAACGGGAAGCTTTCTGACCGCTTCATACGCCTTTTCATATTCCGCGCGGTTCGGGAATGTCACATAGAGCTTTTCGACCGGACCGTGGTAGCTCTCCACAAAGGCGTCCAGATCGTCCACGATGATGTGCGATTGCTCCATGAGCGTGCGCATTTTTTCTTCCATATAATCGGTAAAATGGTCCATGCACCAGCGCGAATGGCGGACCGAAAGCCCCGTGTAGAAATGCACCATGCAGTCTGCCTGCGCCACCGCGCGATATGCCTGCTTGCCGAGTTCCTCCGGCATGCTGCATTCATAGAGCGTTTCCATCGTCCACACGTCGAGCGCGTAGGCGCCCGTGCCGCAGCTCAAATATCGCACCTCCGGCAACTGGCGCAGAATGTCGCGCACCTCGACGAACGCGCGCCCCGTGCATACGACGATTTCAATGCCCGCCGCCTTTGCCTCGCGAATTGCTTCTTTTGTCGCGGGCGTAATGGAGTTGTCCGGCGCAAGGAGCGTACCGTCCACATCCAGCGCCGCCAAACGAATTGCCATGTCAAACCCTCACTCTGTTTTTTCTGTTACGCGCCCTATTTTACCAGCATCCGACAGGTAAATCAAGGCGCGCATCGACGTGGAAATTCACAATTTCTTCTTTTTTTAACCCTCCAACTATGGTATAATGTAATTTCAGGAATGCAGCAAATCACTTCGCGCCGCGGAAAAGGCGCAGGAAGGCAGAAATATATGGGACTGTTTGCAAAAATGTTCGGAACGCGCTCGGAGCGCGAGGTCAAAAAGCTCAGCGCCACGGTCGACAAGGTCATGGCGCTCGAAGCGCCGTATAAAAAGCTCTCGGACGACGAGCTGCGCGCCAAAACGCAGGAATTCAAAACGCGCCTTGCTGGCGGCGAAACACTCGACGATCTGCTGCCGGAGGCATTTGCGACCATCCGCGAGGCGGCGAGCCGCGTGCTCGGCATGCGTCCGTACCGCGTGCAGGTCGTCGGCGGCATCGTTCTGCATCAGGGCAGAATTGCCGAAATGAAGACCGGCGAAGGCAAGACGCTCGTCGCGATTCTTCCGGCTTACTTAAACGCGCTCACCGGCGAGGGCGTTCACATCGTCACCGTCAACGATTACCTTGCCAAGCGCGACTCAGAGTGGATGGGCAAGGTCTACCGCTTTCTGGGGCTTTCGGTGGGTCTGATTGTCCACGACCTCTCCCCTGCCGAGCGGCGCGCCGCCTATGCCGCGGACATCACCTACGGCACCAACAACGAGCTGGGCTTCGACTACCTGCGCGACAACATGGCGATTTATAAAGAGGAAATGGTCCAGCGCGGACATGCCTTTGCCATCGTCGACGAGGTCGACTCCATTTTGATTGATGAAGCCAGAACACCTCTGATCATCTCCGGCAAGGGCGAGGAATCGTCCAAGCTCTACGAGATGGCGGACTATTTTGTCGCCCGGCTCAAAAAGCAGGTCTTCTCCACCACCGACGACAAGGAGCTTCAGGACCAGTACGACTGCGACTACGTGGTCGACGAAAAGGACCGCACGGTGTCTCTGACGCAGGCGGGCATCAAAAAAGCCGAAGAGTTCTTCGGCGTGGAGAACCTTGCCGATGCGGAAAATGCCACGCTCTCGCACCACATCAATCAGGCGATGAAGGCGCGCGGGCTGATGAAAAAGGACATCGACTACGTCGTCAAAGACGGGCAGGTCATCATCGTCGACGAGTTTACGGGTCGTCTGATGTACGGTCGGCGCTACAACGAGGGTCTGCATCAGGCAATCGAGGCAAAGGA
>DPCD01000056.1:12440-20918 GCA_003516765.1 Clostridiales bacterium
CAAGCTCTCCGGCATGACCGGCACGGCGCTCACAGAGGAAGAGGAGTTCGGCGGCATCTACAACCTCGATGTGGTTGAAATTCCGACGAATAAGCCCGTCATCCGAATCGACAACCCCGACATCGTCTACAAAACGGAGGCAGGAAAGTTCCGCGCCGTCATTGCCAAGATCAAGCAGTGCCACGCCAAGGGGCAGCCGGTTCTGGTCGGCACGATTTCGATTGAAAAATCCGAGCTTCTCTCGCAGCTTTTGAAGCGCGAAGGAATCCCTCACAACGTGCTGAACGCCAAGCACCACGAAAAGGAAGCCGAGATCGTCGCGCAGGCAGGTCACCTGGGTGCAGTGACGATTGCAACCAACATGGCAGGCCGCGGCACCGATATCATGCTCGGCGGCAACGCGGAGTTCATGGCAAAGAGCGACCTCAAAAAGCAGGGGCTTTCCGACGAGCTGATCGCCGAATCCAACTCCTTTGCCGAGACGCAGGACCCAGAAATTCTTGCGGCAAGAGCCGCTTATAAAGACGCCTACGCCAAATATAAGGTGGAGGTCGACAAGCAGGCGGAGCTGGTGCGCAAGGCTGGCGGTCTTTTCATCATCGGCACCGAGCGGCACGAGTCGCGCCGGATTGATAATCAGCTGCGCGGACGCTCCGGCCGTCAGGGTGACCCCGGCGAGACGCAGTTCTATCTGTCGCTGCAGGACGATGTCATGCGTCTGTTCGGTTCTGAGCGCGTCATGCACATGATGGAGACACTCGGCATCGATGAAGACACCCCGATCGACGCAAAGATTCTCTCCGGTGCGATTGAAAATGCCCAGAAGACGGTCGAAAGCCGCAACTATCAGGCGCGTAAGAGCGTTCTGGAATACGACGATGTCATGAACACGCAGCGCAAGATCATCTACGAGCAGCGCCGGCAGGTGCTGGACGGAGAGGACCTGCAGAAGAGCATTGCGTCCATGATGCAATATTATGTAGAGAGCTACGTCACGAGTGCCTTCGCAGGGCAGCCGCATCTGGAAGACCGCCAGGCGTTCTTCTCGCTGATGAGCCACTTCGAGAATATTTGCTTTGCGAAGGGCGCGTGGATTGCGACCGACGAAGAGCTTTCCTCGATGGACGCGGCGCAGATGACGCAGAAAATCCTCTCCATGCTCCGCGCATCCTACGCGAAAAAAGAGGCACAGTACGGCGCGCCCGTGATGCGCGAGCTCGAGCGCGTGATGACCCTTCGCGTGGTCGATGAATACTGGATGGACCACATCGACGCCATGGACGATCTGCGTCAGGGCATCCGCCTGCGCGCCTATGCGCAGACCGACCCCGTTATCGAATACAAGCGTGAGGGCTTCGAGATGTTCGAAGCAATGACGAACGCGATCAAGGAAGAAATCGTCCGCCGCGTGTTCCTCGTCCGCCTTCGCACCAACGAAGAGGTCAAGCGCGAGCGTGTGGCAAAGATCACCGGCGAGGGCGGCGGCGGAGACAAGACCGTCAAACGTCAGCCCGTCGTCAAGAAGATCAAGGTCGGCCCGAACGATCCCTGCCCCTGCGGCAGCGGCAAGAAATACAAAAAGTGCTGCCGGGATAAGGACCTGGCCGCCGAACAGGGCAAACAGGCATGACGCGCCGCGCAGAATTTCTGACCGCGCTACTGCTTTTGAGCTTGCTCTGCGCCTGCGCAAGGCAAAAACCTGCGGTTTCTCCGGAGCCGGAAGCCATCGAGCAGCCGGCTGAAAGCGCGCCGGTATCAGAAGCAGCGCCCACTTTTCCCGCAGAGTCAGAACCGGCGACCGTTTTGCCCGCGGAATTAGAACCGGAGCCGGATACCGCAGAAGCTGCGTCTGCGGCGGAAACAGCTTCCCCCGCGGAAGTCACGCTCCCAAACGAGCCGCTCCCGCTGACAGAAGACGGCGCAATTGCCGTTGCGGAGGCAGTGTCCACGCTGCCGGTCTTTCCGCGCCGCACGGAGACTTCCGTTTATGCGGCGTCCGACGCCACGCTTTACGATCTGGATGCGGGTGAAACGCTCCCCGCGCCCGGCGGTCCGGCGTGGAACCAGATGAGTGAAGCGGGCGTGCAGGCGTTTACCTGGTACGACGGCGAATTCCGGGACGAGGACTTCGGTCACCTGACCTGCGATATGCGCATCTGGTGTGTGCATCTGCACGAGACGGAAGACCCCCTGAACAATCTGTATCTATATCTGAACGCGGACACCGGAGACCTGCTCGGCACACGCCGCGTCACCGATTGAGGATCATTATGTTTCATACCATCCAAAAAGGAAGTCTTGAATACTTAACTGCCGACGCGCTGGAAGGAAGCGTGCACTGCTTCACCACGCGCTACGGCGGCGTAAGTACAGGGCAGTTCTCCACGCTCAACCTCGGCACAAGCCGCGGCGACAGCATGGAAAACGTGCTCCGGAACTACGAAATTCTAGGAGCCGCCGTGGGTTTCCGACCCGAGAATGTCGTCCACACGTGGCAGGAGCACACGGACACCATTCTGCGCGTGGGAAAAGCGGACTGCGGCAAGGGGCTATTCCGCAACCAGCCCGAGGTCTGCGACGGTTTAATTACCGACGAGCCCGGTGTGGCGCTTGTGTGCTTCGCTGCCGACTGCACGCCGGTTCTGCTGTTTGACCCCGTCAAGAACGTCGCTGCCGCCGTTCATGCCGGCTGGCGCGGCACGGCAAACGGCATCGTGCGCAAGGCGGTCGAGAAGATGGCACGTGAGTTCGGCTCGAACCCTGCCGATATCGGCGCGGCAATCGGTCCTTGCATTTCGCAGTGCTGCTTCGAAACGGACCTTGATGTGCCGCAGGCGATGCTTGCCGCCTTTGGACCGGAGGCAGACGCCTATATCGAAAAGCGCGGAGAAAAATACTTTGTCGACAACAAGGGCTTGAACCGGCTCTGGCTCACGCGCATGGGCGTGACAAACATTGATGTAAGCCAGGACTGCACCATGTGCCAGCCCGAGCGGTTCTGGTCGCACCGCGTGACGAAGGGCTATCGCGGTTCGCAGACGGGCATCATCGAGCTTCAGGAGGCAGCACAATGAAGAAAAAGATTTCGCTTCTTCTGTGCGCGGGGCTTCTTTTGTCGATGCTGACGGGCTGCTCCGGCGGCAAGCTGGACCTCACGTGGTTTACCAGCAAATTTACCGGCAAAACCGCCGAGGATCTTCAGCAGGAGCAGGAGTCTGCCGCCGCTGAGGAAGCAGCTGCCCCGGAAGCAACCGCCGTCGTCACCGAGGTCTTCAACGACATTTCCTCGTTTGGTCTTGCCTACCAGAAAAACTACGGCGTGCATCCTTACAACTGCGAAAGTCTTAACAACCGCTGCATTCTCTCGTTTCTCTATGAGCCTTTGTTTGTTGTAAGCAGCGAGAGCTTCGAGGCTTCCCCGGTTCTTGCCAGCTCCTATGAGGTTTCCGACGACGGACTCACCACCACCGTCCATCTCAGACCCGAGGCATGCTTTTCAGACGGCAGCCCGCTCACCGCGCAGGACGCGGCGTATTCGCTGACATCCTCGCGCGGCACGGTCTACTATGGCTCGCGCCTGCGCCATGTCACGTCGATCGCCGCCTCCGACGAGAAAACCCTCGTCCTCACCACCGACACCGCCTATGAGTGCCTGCCGCTGCTGCTGGACATTCCGGTGATCAAAGACGGCTCCAAGGACGAAGCAGTTCCGCTCGGAAGCGGTCCTTATGTCATGGACGGTGACACCCGCCTTGTCCGAAACACCAACTGGTGGCAGACGGCAGCTCCCATCGTGGATTTTGCCGAGGTCAAGCTGACGCTCGTAGAAAAGACCTCCGAAGTGCGCGATAACTTCGAGTATGAGAATGTAAACCTCGTCCTCACTGACCCGAATTCCGCCGCCTTCGCGGGCTTCCACAACGACTACGAGCTGTGGGACGCGCGGCTTCCGATCATGCAGTACGTCGGCTACAACATCACCAGCAAGGTCTTCTCCAACTACGGTCTGCGCAGCGCCATCACCTACGCCATCGACCGCGACCACCTTGCGACTGATATCATGGGCGGCTTCGCGCAGCCAGCAGTGCTGCCCGCAAGTCCGCAGGCGCCGTTCTACGACGGGAAGCTTGCCAACACCTACGGCTACAATCTCACGAAATTCTCCCAGCAGCTCGAAAGCGCGTCGGTCGAAGACATGGACAACGACGGCACGCTGGACCTCTATGTCCCCTCGCTCGGCTACGCGGTCTCGGTCTCGGGCACAATGATTGTCTGCTCGTCGAGCTATCAGCGCGTCGAAGCGGCAACGGAGGTTGTGAACGCGCTCAACGCGCTCGGCTTTAAAATTACGCTCAAAACGCTGGAATTGTCTGAATTCCGGCAGGCGCTGCAAACCGGCAATTTTGACCTGTATTACGGCGAAATCCGGCTGTCAAACAACTTTGACCTCACGCCGTTCTTTTCCGCGTCCGGCTCGATGTGCTACGGCGGGCTCGACGACAGCGTCATGCTGAACCTCTGCACTCAGGCGTTGGCAAACAACGGCAACAGCTATAACCTCTATAAGCGCCTGTGCGAACGCGGCTACATCACGCCCGTACTGTTCAAAAATCTTGCCGTCTACACCACGCGCGGCTCGATTGCCCACCCGACCGACTACATCGACTGGTTCCTGATTCCACCCGCGGACGAAACCGCGGAGGGTTAGAAGAAGGAGGCATCTTTATGACCGTCGCGGAAGCCATGCAGAAGATGATTCTGCTGTCAGACGCCAATTTCCACGACATCAACCACTTTCTGAAGGTTCACGCCTATGCGCTGACCATCGGCGCCTGCGAAGGTCTTTCGCAGGCGCAGCGCTACACGCTCGAGCTTGCAGCCATCGTTCATGACATCGCCTGCCCTCTGTGCCGCGAAAAATACGGCAACACCAACGGCAAATACCAGGAGCAGGAGGGCGCGCCGCTGACCCGGGCATTTTTTGAAGGGACCGATGTCCCGTCCGATACGGTTGAGCGCGTCGTCTGGCTGGTGGCGCACCACCACACGCTTCGCCCGATTGACGGCATCGACCACCAGATTCTGGTCGAAGCGGATTATCTGGTCAACGCCGAGGAAAGCGGCTTGGCGGAAGCGAACATCCGCCATATGGGCGAGACGATTTTCAAAACCGGAACTGGGAAGCAACTACTGCAAAGCCTCTATCTTTCCCATTAACGCGCAAAATCCCCGACCTGTTTATACAGGTCGGGGATTTGTTCACATCTCTCTGCGTCCTTCCAGCGCGCGCAGCAGCGTCACCTCGTCGGCGTATTCCAGCTGACTGCCGACCGGAATGCCGTAGGCAAGGCGCGTCACCTTCACGCCGATGGGTCTTAAAAGCCTCGATAAGTACATTGCAGTCGCCTCGCCCTCGGTGTCGGGATTCGTCGCCATGATGACCTCCTGCACGCTGCCGTCTTTGAGCCGCTCCAAAAGCTCGCGGATGCGGATATCGTCGGGTCCCACGTGATTGAGCGGCGAAATGACGCCGTGCAGCACATGATACACGCCTGTATACTCGCGCGAACGCTCCATCGCAATGACATCGCGCGGCTCTGCCACGACGCAGATGGTCGTATGGTCGCGCGTGGAGTCAGCGCAGATTCCGCAAAGCTCCTGATCGGTCAGATTCTGGCACACCGGACAGGTATGGACGGTCCGCTTCGCTTCCAGAATCGCGTCGGCAAATTCCTGCGCCTGCTCCTGCGGCATGGAAAGCACCTGGAAGGCAAGGCGCTGCGCGGTTTTGCTGCCGATGCCGGGCAGGCGCGCAAACTGTTCGCTCAGCCGCTCGAGCGCGGCGGGGAAGGTTTTCATCCGAACAGACCGCCCAGGTTGAGTCCGCCTGTGAGCTTGCTCATGTTCTGCGCAGAGTCAGCCTCTGCCTTGCGCATTGCCTCGTTGACCGCCGCAACGACCATATCCTGCAGCATTTCCACATCGTCGGGGTCGACCGCCTCCGGGTCAATCGTGACGCGCACCAGCTCGCGCTTGCCGCTGACAACCGCCGTAATCACGCCGCCGCCCGCCGTCGCCTCATACTGCTTTTCTTCCATCTCCTGCTGCATCTTCAGAAGATCCTGCTGCATCTTCTGCGCCTGCTTCATCATCTGCATCTGGTTCATGCCGCCCATGGGCATGCCGCCGCGGTATCCGCCTTTTGCCATGTCAAACTCTCCTTTATCTGATCGTCATAATATCGCTGTGTTCTTTTCCGCGCGCAATAAGCACGTCCATCGGGTCCTTTCCCGAAGCGTCCGTCTGTCCGGCAAGCGCGAACTGCGCCTGCATGGGTCTGCCGAAAAACGCGCTTGCCTTCTGCGCCGCGAGCTGCTGCACGCGCGGGTTTTTGATAATGTCCAGCACAAACTGCGTCTGCGCCGTAAGAATGAGCGTATCGCCCTTCAAAACCGCCCGGACCGGTCCACCGGGGGCAAAGAAGCCACGTTCGCGCACACCGAGATCATCTCTCAGGCTTGCTGCAAGCTCCGGCCAGCGCCGGTCCAGCTCTGCCTGCGCGCCGGTCTGCGGTGCGGAGTCTGCCGGGCTCTGCGGCTGCGAAGGCGGCGGTGCAAGCCCTGCCAATGGGTCGTCCGCGTCATCCGGGAACGGCGGGCGATCGTCGTCATCGTCCGCTTCCGGCTGCGGCTCCGCTTTTGCTGCTGCCCGCGCTGGCGCAAAGTCGCCGGAAGCAAGGCGCGACTCCAGCTTGGAAACTCTTGCGCCGAGCGAAGAAAGGTCGAGCTTCAAAGCCGGCTCACACAGCTGCATCAGACACAGCTCCGCTGCCACACGCGCATCGGCGTTCTTCCCGACCGCGCCCTTCGCCGCCTGCACCAGAGACAAATCCCGCAGCAGCTCCGCCGGGGTCAAGCATTTTTCCAGCTCCACCGCCTGCGCCTCGTCCGCGATACCCGAAAGCATCGAGATGCCGCTTTTGGGCGCCGCCTTCAAAACCAGAAGATCGCGGCACAGCGCCGACAGCTCGTCAAACAGCGCGCCCAGATCCTTCCCCTCGGCGTAAAGCGTCTCGAAGATCGAAAGTGCTGCCGCCGTGTCCTGCTTTGCCGCCGCCATCAAAATCTCTGCCCTGCGCTTTGCACCGGCAAGCCCCAGCGTCCGGCACACCAGCTCTTCGGTCAGCTCGCCTGTACACGCAGACGCGCACTGATCAAGCAGGCTCACACCATCTCGCAGCGCGCCGTCAGCGAGCCGGGATAGAAGCCGCAGCGCCGCAGGCTCAATCTGGATGCCCTCCTGATAAGCGATGAAGTTGAGCCGGTCTGCGATGTCCTCGGGGCGAAGTCTTCGGAACGAGAAGCGCTGGCAGCGCGACAGAATTGTCGCCGGAACCTTGTTCAGCTCCGTCGTCGCCAGAATAAACAGCAGATGCTCCGGCGGCTCTTCGATGATTTTCAGCAGCGCGTTAAACGCCGCAATGGACAGCATGTGTACCTCGTCGATGATGTACACGCGCTTTTTGACCTCGCTGGGCGTATAGATTGCGTCGTCGCGCAGAATGCGCACCGAATCCACACCGTTATTCGACGCAGCGTCAATTTCCAGCACGTCCATGCAGCTGCCGTCATCAATGGCGCGGCACGCCGCACAGCAGTTGCAGGGGTTGCCGTCCTGCGGGTCGAGGCAGTTGACTGCCTTCGCCAGAATTTTTGCGCAGGAGGTCTTGCCGGTGCCGCGCGTGCCGGTAAACAGATACGCATGGCTGAGCTTGCCCGTCTCCAACTGCGCGCGCAGCGTGTCGGTCACGCCCTTCTGCCCCACCACGTCCGAAAATGTCTGGGGTCGGTATTTCCGATACAAAGCCTGATACACGCATCCCACCCCCTTCGTCATACAAAGCTATTATACACAATTTCCAGAGAAAATGGAAGTCTAAAAAGCCTCGCAGAGTTTTGCGCCCGCAGGCGCAAAATAAAATCAAAACCTATGTTATCCGGCGGCTCCGCCGACCGGACAGGACAGCCGTTAGCGGTTTTACCGCTTACGGCTGTCGCGTACCCCTTGCGGGTAAACATACCGCTCAGTCCGCAAGTGTGGAATTTTTGTTCCTTGCCCCAAATCGGAACCCAGCGAAGCGGTTCTGATTTGGAGAGGAGAAGCAACGGAATGGATGAACTCTGCCGCTTGCGGCAGAGTGAAGGATATGAAGTTTGCTTCGACGAGCGCGCAGTCGGGCTGCAATCTTTATTTCAGAAAGCAAAGCTTTCTGAAATAAAGAAATCCCTCTGACACAACGCAGTTGTGTCAGAGGGATCGTTTTCCGGTACACAGTCAGACTGCACACCCTCCATCGAATACGCACTACATCCGTTACCCATACAGCCAGCTCAGAAACGGCTGCCTCGCGGCACACAGGGTGGACTGCTTAGTGCTGCTTGGTTCCCCACCTGACACGGTTCACAGAGCCCTATTGCG
>DPCD01000056.1:21215-22125 GCA_003516765.1 Clostridiales bacterium
GTCGGGAATTCCTCCCCGCTGTAGCGGATTGCGGGTAACAAGGCACCGCTATCTCCCCGAGTAGTGCAGCCTGACTGCGTACCGGATCTCCGGTTTTGCAGTCTGCTTAGTCGAGCTTGCTCTCTACAAAATCGACCAGCTCGCCAACGGTTGCGAGCTTTTCTTCCAGCTCCAGGTCAACGCCCAGCTGCTCTTCCAGATCCATGACCATCTCGACGGTATCCAGAGAATCGATACCGAGGCTCTCAAACGTGGTCTCGGGTGTGATATCGTCGGGAGAGATATCCAGCTGGTTTGCCAGATAGGCTTGGATTTTCTCAAACATGACAAATGCCTCCGTAAAACGGTAATTTTATATGGAACTAAGACATGTCTATGATACGGAAATTTTCCGCAATGTCAAGAAAAATTTTAGGCAGGACGTCTTTCCGGGTGCTCAGTTCAGGAAATCGCGCAGCTTCTTGCTTCTCGACGGATGGCGGAGCTTGCGCAGCGCCTTGGATTCGATCTGGCGGATGCGCTCGCGCGTCACATCGAATTCCTTGCCGACCTCTTCGAGCGTATGCGGCTTTCCGTCGATCAGACCGAAGCGCATGCGAAGCACCTGCTCTTCGCGCGGGGTAAGCGTCGAGAGCACTTCTTCAAGCTGCTCGCGCAGCAGCGTATACGACGCTTCCTCCGACGGCTGCGAGGCTTCGTCGTCCTGAATGAAATCGCCCAGATGACTGTCCTCTTCCTCGCCGATCGGCGTCTCCAGCGACACCGGTTCCTGCGCGATTTTCAGAATTTCCTCAACCTTGGAGACCTCCATGTGAAGCTCCTGTGCAATCTCCGTCGTCGTCGGCTCGCGCCCGAGCTTCTGGACCATGGAATGAGACGTCCGCAGCACACGGTTGATCGTCTCGACCAT
>DPCD01000056.1:22140-23049 GCA_003516765.1 Clostridiales bacterium
CTGTCCTCTTCCTCGCCGATCGGCGTTTCCAGCGACACCGGCTCCTGCGCGATCTTCAGAATTTCCTCGACCTTGGAGACCTCCATGTGGAGCTCCTGCGCAATTTCCGTCGTCGTCGGCTCACGGCCGAGCTTCTGCACCATGGAATGAGACGTGCGCAGCACGCGGTTGATCGTCTCGACCATATGTACCGGGATGCGGATGGTCCGCGCCTGATCGGCAATCGCGCGCGTGATGGACTGGCGAATCCACCAGGTGGCGTAGGTTGAGAATTTGTAGCCCTTGGTATAGTCGAATTTCTCGACCGCCTTCATGAGCCCCAGATTGCCCTCCTGAATGAGGTCTAACAGCTGCATGCCCCTGCCCACATAGCGCTTGGCAATCGACACGACGAGACGAAGGTTTGCCTCCGACATGCGCTTGCGCGCCGCGTCGCGCTCCTGCTCGTCGCCTTCGACCATTTTTTTGGCAACCTCGAGTTCTTCCTCCGGGGTCAGGAGCTTGATTTTGCCGATCTCCTTGAGATACATGCGGATGGGGTCGTCGAGCTTGACGTTGGAGTCGTCGATATCCTCCAGATTCTCATTGGAGACGTCGATGCCCTCGTCCTCAATCGCCTGCATCTCGCCGAGCGTCGGGTTATCGAGTTCGGCGGTTCCGATGAGATCGAGCACGTCCGACACATCGATTTCCACGCCAGCCGCTTCGAGAACGTCATAGAATTTTTCGGTCTGCTCTTCGGTCGCGTCCACGGCGTCGAGCGTCTCGACCAGCTTCTTTGACGCCACCTTGCCCGTCTTTTTCGACTCTTCGAGCAGCGCCTGCAATTTTGCGCGGTTTTCTTCGGTCAGATCCATCTTGCTCAGCAATTCCAGTTCCTTCGTCATCGTCTAACCTCCGTGTTCCATT
>DPCD01000056.1:23356-23783 GCA_003516765.1 Clostridiales bacterium
TACTCCTCGGTGATGATGCGGATGTAATCCTTCAGTGCCTGATCGGAAAGCGTCGTGTCGCGCCGCTGCGCGACCTGAGACAGGTGCGACATTTCCTGCGGGGTGAATTCCTCGCCGAGGCTTGCAAGCCCCACCTCCTGTCCCTGCGCGTGCTGGCGCCGGAATGCAGCAAAGGCGCGCCCCAGAAGCGGCGAGGAAAACTGCTCCGGCTTTACGGCGATATCTTGCAGCAGCTCCGGCTCCTTGAGCACCTGCCGCAGAAGCCCCTCCTCCGCCATCGCCGATCGGAGATTGTCGTACCGGATGCCCTGCACCTGCGGCGCAAGCTGGCGGGCGGGCGTCAGATCCTGCGACAGCTGCTTCTTTTCTGCCTGCCGGCGCCGCTTTTTATATGCCTTGTCCACTTCCAGTTTCATCGCCTGCGCGG
>DPCD01000056.1:23998-26049 GCA_003516765.1 Clostridiales bacterium
CTGCGCGGAAATACCGGCAGCCTCAGCCGCTCTCGCGCCGTAGACCTCGCGCTGCACCGCGCTGGAGAAGCTGGAAACCAGGTCCGCCGCCTGCTGCAGAAACTGCACACGCTGTTCGTCCTGCGTCAGATCAAATTTCCGCTTTAAGCTCTCCAGGCGGTACTCCGCCTGATTCTCCGACTGATCGAGCAGCAAGCTGAACCGGTCCGCGCCGTATTTTTTGAGAAATTCGTCCGGGTCCTTTGCGCCCTGCATCCGGAGAACCTTCACCTGAATGCCCGTCTTTTCCAGCATCGGAATGGCTCTTCTGGTGGCGTTCTGCCCGGCTTCATCGCCGTCGTAGGTGAGGACGACCTGATCGGTATATTTTGCCAGAATGTTTGCATGCTCCTCGGTCAGCGATGTGCCGAGCGAAGCGACCGCGCAGTCAAAGCCGTACTGATGAAGCGAAATTGCGTCCATGTAGCCCTCGGTCAGGATGATTCTTCCCTGCTTGCTCTTTCTGGCAATGTTGAGGGCGAAAAGATTTTTTCGTTTGTTGAAAATCAGCGTCTCCGGGGAATTCAAGTATTTGGGCGTCGAATCGTCCATCACGCGCCCGCCGAAGCCGATGATGTTGCCGCGGATATCGATGATCGGAAACATGAGCCGGTTGCGGAAGCGGTCATACATGCCGCCGTTTTTGCCCGTGACCGAAAGCCCGGCTTCCAGCATTTCCTCGCGGGTGTAGCCTCTGGCGCACATCGCGTCCAGAAGCGATGACCACTCGTTGGGCGAAAACCCGAGTCCGAAGCGCGTGACGGTCGCCTTGCTCAAGCCGCGCTTTATGATATACGCCCGCGCCTGCTCGCCGCACGGCTCCAACAGCTTCTGGTGGAAAAACCGCGCCGCGTCCTTACACAACGCCCAGAGCCGCTCCTGCTTCTGATACTGCGACTGATACTGCTCGTCCTCCGGCACCTCCAGCCCCGCGCGCTTTGCCAGAAACCGCACCGCGTCCGGGTAGCTCAGAGACTCGATCTCCATGATGAAGTTGATCGCGCCGCCGCCCTTGTGGCAGCCGAAGCAGTAGTAAATTCCCTTGTCCGGCGCAACGGAAAACGACGGCGTCTTTTCCGAATGAAACGGGCACAGCCCAAACAGGTTCGAGCCCTTGCGCGTGAGCGACACATACTGCCCCACCACGTCTTCAATCGGATTTCTGTTATTCAGTTCATCCAGAAACGACGCGGGAAACGGCATGTTCTCCCTCCTGACTCCTGCAAAAATTTTTTATCGCACCTGCCATGCGGTGGGAATAAAGATTTCGGAATATTTATAGATCGCGTATTTGTCGGTCATGCCGGCAATGTAGTCGCAGATGGTCCGGCTGATGCCGTCAAAATCCAGCTGCGGAATGAAGTCCTCCGGCAGCTTATCCGGGTGTGTGTAATAATAATCAAAGAGCTTGCGCATGATGTCCTTTGCCTTGGACTCCTCGCCCTTGGCGACCGGGTTGGTATAAACCCGGTCAAACATGAACGAACGCAGGCTGTCCATCGCCGCTGCAACCTCCGGCTGCATGGAAAGGACGCCGGTGTTCTGCGTGTTTGCAATCATGTTTTCCACCAGCGTGTTGATGCGCGCCGAGTGTGAGCTTCCCAGAACGTCGGCAATTTCCCGGGGAATGTCGCTTTCCGAGAGAATCCCTGCGCGGATGGCGTCGTCGATGTCGTGATTGATGTAGGCGATGCGATCGGATGTGCGCACCACCTGCCCTTCGAGCGTCTCCGGAATCCGGGACCCCGTATGCCCCAGAATCGCCATGCGCACCTCATAGGTCAGGTTCAGTCCGTCTCCGTCACGCTCCAGCTTATCCACCACGCGCAGCGACTGCTCGTTGTGGTGAAAGGGCGTCCCCATCATGTCGGTAAGTGCGGCTTCCCCCGCGTGACCGAAGGGCGTGTGCCCCAGATCATGCCCATAGGCGGCAGCCTCGGCTAAGTCTTCGTTGAGCCGCAGCGCGCGGCAGATGGTTCTGGCAATCCGGCTGACTTCCAGCGTGTGGGTCA
>DPCD01000056.1:26257-26389 GCA_003516765.1 Clostridiales bacterium
GCTGACTTCCAGCGTGTGGGTCATGCGCGTGCGGTAGTGGTCTCCCTCGGGCGAGAGAAACACCTGCGTCTTGTGCATGAGCCGGCGGAAGGACTTGCTGTGGACAATCCGGTCGGCGTCGCGCTGGTAGCA
>DPCD01000056.1:26718-26885 GCA_003516765.1 Clostridiales bacterium
CGAAACTTTGAATTTTCTGTATGAAATGTTTAACCGGCGCAGAAAATTTCTTCCAGAAGCTGCGGCGCGATCGTCCCGCTCGACGCCTCACGAAGCGCCGTGCGGAGCGCTTCGTCCGCACCCGCCGGAATGCGGTAGGTCACGAGAATGTCGGCGCCGTACTGCGC
>DPCD01000056.1:27172-27410 GCA_003516765.1 Clostridiales bacterium
TGCAGATGCCCGCCGCATCCAGCGCGTCTTTTGCCGCCTTCGTATAGGCTCTGCAAAGCCCGCCCGCGCCGAGAAGGATACCTCCGAAATAGCGCGTCACGACGCACAGTACGTCCACGACGTGCTCGCGATCCAACACGTTCAGCATCGGCTGACCGGCGGTGCCCTGGGGCTCGCCATCATCGCTGTAGCGCTTCTGCCCGGATTTTAAGATGTAGCACCAGCAGTTGTGCCGCGC
>DPCD01000056.1:27555-31924 GCA_003516765.1 Clostridiales bacterium
GCAGTTGTGCCGCGCGTCATAGTGCTGCCTGCGCACGCGCTCGATCGTCGCCTTTGCCTCCTGCTCCGTCGTGACGGGAAAAACCTGCCCGATGAAGCGCGACTTCTTTTCGATATATTCCGCCTGTGCCTGCCCGCCGGGGACCAGATAGTCTTCCATCCGTTACTCCTTTCGGTATGCAGACAATCTGCCGTAGAGCACCTCGTCGACAATTGCCTCGACCGCAATGCCGCTTGCCTCATACGAGACGTTCAGAACCTTTGCGTTCTGATGCAGCGTATCCAGAAAGCCTGCCATGGAATACGGCAGCAGAAATACCGCCTGATGCAGCCCCTTGCCGAGCTCCTGTTCGATTTTTTGCAGCAGCTCGTCCACGCCTTCTCCGGTCTTTGCCGAGATGCAGACGCTCCCCGTCTCGCGCGGAAGATCCTCCGGCGCCAGAAGGTCACATTTGTTGTAGCACCGGATGACCGGCACGCCGGGCTTTGCCAGCTGCGAAATCAGTCGCTCCACAACCGCCATATGCTCCTGCCGCTCGGCATCCGAGCTGTCGATCACGTGAATCAGCACGTCCGCGTATTCGAGTTCTTCCAGCGTCGCCTTGAACGCCTCTACCAGATGGTGCGGCAGCTTCGCGATAAACCCGACCGTGTCGGACAGCAGCACCTGACACGTATCGGACACCGTCAGCTGCCGGGTCGTCGTATCGAGCGTATCAAACAGGCGGTTGTTTGCCGGAATGTCCGCGCCGGTGAGCGCGTTTAAGATCGTCGACTTGCCCGCGTTCGTATAGCCGACCAGCGCCACGACCGGCACATTGTTTTTCATGCGCTGCCTGCGCTGCACACCCCGCACCTGCCGGACCTCTGAAAGCTCCTGCCGCAGCTTCGCTACCCGCGAGCGGATGTGCCGCTTGTCGGTTTCCAGCTGTGTCTCGCCCGGACCTCTCGTGCCGATGCCGCCGCCGAGTCTGCCCATCGTCTCGTTCCAGACCGTCAGCCGCGGCAGATAATACTGATACTGCGCCAGCTCGACCTGGAGCTTGCCCTCTCTGGTTTTGGCGCGCTGGGCAAAAATGTCGAGAATCAGTGCGCTCCGGTCCAATACCGACGCGCCGGTTATGCTCTCCAGCGCCTTGATCTGTGAGGGCGTCAGATCGTTATCAAAAATCACAAGCTTCGCGCCGGTTTCCTTGACCAGCTCGCGGATTTCCTCCGCCTTGCCTTGCCCCACAAAGCTGTGCGGGTCCGGCGTGGGACGCGACTGCAGAACCTTGCCCACACATTCTCCACCGGCAGTTTCCAGCAGCGCCTGCAATTCCGTAAGCGAGACCTCACTCGCGGTTTCCTCTTTTGTAAAGCAGGCGGCGTCCAGTCCTGCAAGGACCGCTTTTTCGCCCGCCGCCTGTCTGGTTTGTTCCATACTTCCTCCGTGTTTCCTTCTGCGACAGGTTTCGCAGATATGAAAAAAGCCCGCACCAATACGCTGGTGCGGACTTGCTTCTTACTTCAGACCGTATTTTCTGTTGAAACGGTCGACACGTCCACCGGTGTCAACAAGCTTCTGCTTGCCGGTGTAGAACGGGTGACACTTGGAGCAAATTTCAACCTTGATGTCCTTTTTTGTAGAACCAGTCTCAATAACTGCACCACACGCGCATCTGATAGTAGTCTGTTCGTACTTGGGATGGATACCTTCCTTCATGAGTTTCACCTCTCTCATCAGATTTCTGTAAAAAGGCAAAATGCCCTTCCCTTGGTTCAAACGCCTGAGTATTTTATCATAGGTTTTTCAAAAATGCAAGCTATTTTTTAAGAAAGATTCGGCAGTTAAGTTCTGCATTTCCATCCGGCACGGCTTCGTCCCTGCAAAAGAGCGGATAGAGCCTTCCTGCGCGCACCTCGAGATCAAAAAGCGCAGACGCAGGCGGCTTTTTTCCGGCGTTGACGACCGGAAGCTGCCCTTCTGCACGCATCCGGCGCAAAAGCACCTTTCCCGTTTCATCGAACGCCAGTGCGCGCACGTGGGAAACCGGCAGCTGCAAATCCTCCTGCGAAATTTTCAGAAACGCGCCCAGAAGCAGTCTCTGGATTCTTGTTCTGGGGTAGCGCCGGGACTTGACAGCGCTGATCACTTCCTCGAGGCTCCCCTTTTCCCGCGCCGCTTTCATTGCCTTGTTCCAGAGCCCCTCCGAACCATGCGCCGTCTGTTGCCACGCTTCGTCGGACAAAAGCCGCAGCCCTGCCAGCATCGCCCGCTCACCGGAAGAAAGCGCATACTGCCGCGCACTGCGGTAAACTTCCATTGCCGTCTGCGGCACGAAGGGTGAAAGATCTTCGCCGGAAAGAAGCCTTGCGCGAAGACTCGTCGCCGACGGATTGTCCGGGTCCGCGTTCTGCGCATGGTAGTCTCCCTCGCGCAGAAGCGCCAGCGGCTGTATCCTGCTTTCCATCTGCAAAAGCGCCTTGCAGTATTCCAGCGCCAGAATGTCGTTCGGCTTTTCCAGGATCTTCCCATCCAGTCCGATCGCTTCCAGCGCCCGCTGCCTTGCCGCCGGATAGCTTGCACCGGTATCCAGAATCTCGCGCAGCGCCCGGTCATAGCTTGCTGCGCACATCGCCTGCGCCGCGGTGAAAATTGCTTGTCCGTCTCCGCTCTCGCAGCCGAAGGCAAGCGTATCGACAATGCCGAGCTTCGTGAAAATCTCCACACCCCCGCGCGCAAAGCCCTCCGCCGAGCAGAGTGCCTTTGTCACCGGCAGCTCCAGCACAAGATTCGCGCCTGCCAGAACTGCAGCCTGCGCGCGCACGCGCTTTTCAAAAATCGCCGGTTCTCCGCGCTGGACAAAGCTTCCGCTCATCAGGCACACAATGGCAGCATCCGCCCCCAGCACCTGCCGGACCTGCCGCAGCTGCTTTTCGTGCCCCCGGTGAAAGGGATTGTATTCGCAAATAATGCCGCAGATGTGCATGCAATTGCCTCCGGTTTCAAAAAAATCGTCAAAAGCCCTTGTTTCCCGCTGGCCTTTATTGTATGATATGCAATAGTGATTGCGTCAGCCGACGCGGAAGCTATTTTATCACGGTTTGAAAAATAATGAAAGATACAGGAGTGAATCTACCATGAACATTCTGGTCATCAACGCAGGCAGCTCGAGCCTGAAGTATCAGCTGATGAATCCCGATACCGGCGACGTTACCGCAAAGGGTCTTTGCGAGCGCATCGGTCTGGACGGACGGCTGACCCACAAGGTCCCCGCAACCGGCAAGAAGGTGGAGAAGGACATCCCCATGCCCACCCATAAGGAAGCCATCGAGGCTGTTATGGCAATCCTCGTCGACCCCGTCGACGGCGTGATCAAGTCGGTCGATGAGATCGACGCAGTTGGTCATCGTGTCCTGCACGGCGGCGACAAGTTCGTTGCCTCCTGCCTGATCGACGACGCCTGCAAGCAGGCAATCCGCGACTGCATCCCGCTCGGACCGCTTCACAACCCCGCCAACCTCATGGGCATCGAGGCATGTGAGAAGGCAATGCCCGACAAGCCCCAGGTCGCCGTGTTCGACACTGCGTTCCATATGACCATGCCCCCGAAGGCATACCGTTATGCCATCCCCACCAAGTGGTACACCGAAGAGCATCTGCGCCGCTACGGCTTCCACGGCACCTCCCACCGCTTCGTCTCCAAGCGCTGCATCGAGCTGATGGGCGCGGAGAAGGCAAGCCGCGTGATCGTCTGTCACCTCGGCAACGGTTCTTCCCTGTCCGCCGTCAAGGACGGCAAGTGCCAGGATACCTCGATGGGTCTTTCCCCTCTTGCCGGCGTCCCCATGGGCACCCGCGCAGGCGACATCGACACCTGTGTCGCGCAGTACATGATGAACCATGACAACCTGACGGCTGACGAGTGCCTGAACATTCTCAACAAGAAGTCCGGCGTTCTGGCGCTGTCCGGCGTCTCCTCCGACTTCCGCGACATCGAGACCGCTGCCAACCAGGGCAACGAAGACTGCCGTCTGGCGCTCGACAAGTTCGCCTACGAAGTCAAGAAGTACATCGGCTCCTACACCACCGTTCTCGGCGGTCTGGACTGCCTGGTCTTCACTGCCGGCGTCGGCGAGAACTCGGCGACGATGCGCGCTTCCATCTGCGAGGGTCTCGAGTACCTCGGCATCAAGCTTGATCCCGAGAAGAACAACACCCGCGGCGAAGAAGCTATCATCTCCGCAGCCGACTCCAAGGTCACGGTCTGGGTCATCCCGACCAACGAAGAGCTTATGATCGCGCAGGATACTGCCGAGCTTTGCAAGTAAGTTTCCATACCAATACAAAAGCAGGACAGCAACGCTGTCCTGCTTTTGTATTGGTA
>DPCD01000159.1:0-237 GCA_003516765.1 Clostridiales bacterium
CCCTCTCGGCCCCGTCTCGCCCTGTGGGCCTTTGATGTTCACCGAGGCAGGATTGGTCTTCCCGCCGTCGTTCGTCCAGCTGAGCGTCCCGTCCGCTGATACGGACGGCGTGAACGTCGTGCCCGTCGCGCCGGGTGCGCCAGCCGCACCGGGGCTGCCGTCTTTGCCCGGTTCTCCCTGTGCGCCGGTGTCGCCCTTGTCTCCCTTCTCGCCCTTCGCGCCCTGCAAGGGGCCGTT
>DPCD01000159.1:454-659 GCA_003516765.1 Clostridiales bacterium
GCCCTGCAAGGGGCCGTTGTTGACCCACGCATGTGTCACGCCGTCGTAGATGTAGATGTCGTAGGGTTCCGCCGTGCCGACGCCGTAAGCGTCGCCAGCCGTTGGATTCGTCACCGCAGCGGCCAGAGCCTGCGCAGTTGCGTAGTAGCCCGAGATGGTCAATCCCTTTCCGGGTTCGCCCTGGACGCCCTGCAAGCCCTGCGGC
>DPCD01000159.1:860-1342 GCA_003516765.1 Clostridiales bacterium
GGACGCCCTGCAAGCCCTGCGGCCCTTTCGGCCCTGTCTCGCCCTGTGGGCCTGTTGCGCCTTGCGGGCCGGTCGCACCGGTCGCTCCAGTTTCGCCCTTTTCTCCTTGCTTGCCCTGAATACCCTGAACGCCCTGCTCGCCCTGTTCGCCTTGCGGGCCGGTCGGGCCGATGGGGCCTTGCGCCTTGACGCCGGAATCGACCATTTTCCCTTCCCCGGCGCTCCACTGATACCAGTTTCCATTAGAACCGATATAGGCCATGTGTTCCGACGCTTCCTGCGATGCGCTGCTTGCGGCCTCCGCAGCCGCCTGTGCCGCCTTTGCCGCGTCTTTGGCCTCCTGTGCCTGTGCAATCGTCGAGGACACCAGCGCCCCTTGCAGCTCTTCCAGCGAGAGAACGTCATGCCATGTGCTCTCGTTCTGATACTTCCACTGGAGCTGCCCGGAAGTCTGGTCGAACCGGATGACGACCGGCTCGCCC
>DPCD01000159.1:1557-12900 GCA_003516765.1 Clostridiales bacterium
GACGACCGGCTCGCCCGGATCGCCCTTCAGCGACGCGAGCCATTCTTCCTCCGTGCCGGTGTAGCCATGCTTCACGGCGATCCCATACGCCGAGAAGTAGATCCCCAGCTCTTCCGGCTTTCCTCTGCGGTGCGTCCGGTTGTACCATGCCGCCCATTCCGTGATATGGGCGTTCGCGAGGTTCATCGAGTTTGTATACCGGTCATATTCTCCGTTGACGAAATCAATCATCGCCATCAGATAGACGTAATAGAGCTTGTCGTGCGGAGCCGTAACGATCATCTCGCTCGCCAGATCATCCGCGCCGTAGCGAACCGTGTCCTCCGGGGCGATCATCAATACTTCGGTCTGCACCTTGCCCTCCACTTCGTTGAGGAATTGCAGCAGCATCGAATCCGGATAGTGTGTCTCGTCCACCTGTTTCAGGTTCCGCGCCATTGTAATTGCGCTCTGTACGGTCAATTTCTTCCCTCCTTTGCAGAAAAACGGCGCAGAGAGCCTAAATACTCCCTACGCCGTGTCGTAGTGCCATTCGTGGTGGTTTCGCGGACGATATTAACGAAGTGCGCCGGATTTCTCGGCATACTGCCGCGCCTGACTTGCCATCAGTTCCGCCGTCCGTTCGTCCTGCCGCATCGAGCGGATCAGGATGTTATAGACGCCGCGCGGGATCATCACCTGTTTGCCGCGCTGGATCTGATAACCCTTTCCGTTCCAGCCGACGAAAATGTCGTCCTTGTATTTGTCGTTGTCCCGAAACGCGAAGAAGGGGACAAGCTCATTCATGTCCTGCGGTTTGTTTGCCATCATGTTCCTCCTTGTCTGTTACCCGCCCCCGAAGGGGCGGGCATGGTCTCAGTTTGCTGCGGATTCAAAGGTCGAGGCGGATTCAATGCGGATCATGTACTGCTCGACAAGGCGTTCCGCCGTCTTCGTCGCCTTCCAGCCAGCAGTCGCGCGCTGGTTCAGCGGGTCAGCCGTACCGGAAGAGCCGAGCTGCTTCACAATATGCTGGAGACCGCCGCCGGTCAGCTCCGTCACGCCGTAGGCGTTGTCCCCGAGGATCAGCGTGGAATAGACGCTTCTGCCGCCCTTGCCGCCCTCGCCCGGCGAGATCACGGCGTTGTCCGCCGTGCTGGAAATGTTATCCTTCAGCGTGATCTTCGTGGCCGTGTTGGATACGACCTCGCACAGCGTGTCGCCGATCAGGATCATGCGGCCCGCGAGCGCGTTCGCGGCGACCGTGCCGCCGTCGAAGGTGACTTCCTTCGTCGCCGAAGAGATCGCGCCGTTCACCAGCAGCGTCCGGCTGTCAGACGCAAGGTCTTCACCGGCGAAGATCTTCGCCTCGGTGCTCTCCACAAAGCGGACGCCCTCGATCTTGCCGATCTCGCCCTCATAGATCCCCTCCGGGTCGGAGTAGGTCTTCACGTTCACCCACTTCGGGTCGTTCATGAAGTCATAGGACACGTCCGGATGGATGATGCCGACGAAGTTGCCGTTGATGCGCTCCGCGTTCTGCACCTTCAGATAGCGGACGGCCTTGCGCACGTCGTCAATCGTCAGGTAGCAGTTCTCACTTTCCGTCGCGCTGCCGCCGGTCAGCTCCGAGCGGTCTTTCTTGCCGCCGGAGTAGAGGACGTTCGTGCCACCTGCGAGCACTTCGCGGGTGATGGTGTCCAGCGTCCGGCCAGCCTGAGAGGCGAGCAGCTTCGTCGCCTGGACGAGGTTGTTGTCAATCGCGGTCAGCAGCAGGATGTCAGCCAGCTCGACATAGTCGCCGTACTGCTCCACCTTCGCGGTCAGAACAGACATCGTGAGCTTCCGGCCATCCGGGGTCACGCCTTCCTTGAGCGGCGTGAGCGCTTTGGGCAGCGGGTCATACTTGCGGAATTCGATGGTCTTGCCGCCGTTCTTCGGGATCGGGTGCTTCTGGCCGAACTGATCGTGCACCAGCTTCGGTTCCGTCAGGTCGATCAGATAGTCCGAATAGTAGGTTTTCATTTCGTCACTCAGACCGACGTCCGTCGTGACGTTCGTATTGCCGTCGAACATTCTCAGGTCAAAGGCAACGAGTTCATAAAGATTTTTCATAATTCTCCTTTCTCGCGAAAGGGTCAGAATGTGATAATGTCCCCTCTCGCAGCTCTGCGGGCGATCTCCGCGCGATCCTTCTTGGTCAGCTTGGAAACATCGTCCTTGATGGTGAATGCGCTCTGCCGCGCCGTTCCGTTCTCCACAGGCCGGTTCCCACGGGCGCGAATGTTATCTGTCACATTCTTTTCCGTCCGTATGCTGGCCTGCTGCATCGCGCCGGACATGATCTCGTCGAAGTGCATCACCTTGTACGCATGCTCCACCGGCGTCCCGGCCTTGAGCATCGACATGAACGTCGGATTCTCCATCTCCACAGACAGGTCAAATTGCGGGAACTTCTGCTGAAGCACTTCCGCATCCTGCATCCACTGCTGCACCTGCGCTTGTACCTGCTTCTGCCCTTCCTGTTCTTCTGCCGCCCGGCGGAACGCCTCGTTCTCGCGGCGCATCCGGACGAACTCGCGGTACTGCTGTTCGCTCATGCCCGCTTCGTCGGCGGCTTCCGCCCAGTACGCATGGTCGCTGTCAATGGCTTTGAGAAGGTCTTTCGCGTCCTCCACGCCGTAGCGTTCCCGGAGCGCGTCCAAAACCGGCTTCGCATCGTCCAGCTGCGTCTGCAAGGCTTTCATGTCAGAGAATCTTCGGTTGATGATGCGCTGGGTGTCCTCGGTGTATACGTCCTTGTATTCCCCGGAGACCATAGATCGATACGCCTTGCGTTTCTCCTCCAGCGTGTTTGACGTCACCTTGACGTCCGTCTCTGCCTTCCCGGCGTCGGAAGGCGCATCCTGCGTGTCAGTCACGGCCTGCTTGCCGTAGAGCACGTTTTCGCCCGATTTGCCCCGCTGGGTGTTCACGGGAGCTGCGCTTTGGGAATCGCCCATCGTCCCGGCTGCGGGCGCTGCGGCTCCGCCGTCCCCGCCCTCAAACTGATGCAGCCAGAAAGAAAAAGTATTCATAGTGTACCTCCAATCGCGGGTATACGGCCCCGTGTGCCGTGTTCCTCCTGCAATGCTCCGTGGAAGACCGCCCGTGTTCGATTTGCGGAGATCGTAGAAACATAGTCCGCCACGGAGCACAATCAGGAGGACAGTATCAGTATGATGGATTTGCAAGGGGTTTTCACCCCGTAAATCAGGATATTTCCTGAATTTCTACGGAAATTTTATCGGGTGCGGTCTTCTCCAAACACTGGAGGCCGCAGCACACCATGTCAAACGGGGCCGGATCGTCGATCCGGAACGTCAAAAATGCCGCGCCATCCGTCATGCGGTCGTAGATCATCGCATCTCTGCCAAGCAGATAACACCGCAACGTCTGGATCAGTGCCGATACCGCCGCACAGATCTCCACGCTCCCGGTCGCGTGCCCCTGTGCCGACAGCGTGTAGAGGTTCCCGTCCCGTTCCAGATAGACCCTCGTCATCTCGTCACCGCCGCCGCGTCGCTGCCGGAATCCATATCAGGCTTGCTCCGCTGTGCCAGCCGCGTCCCGTAGTCCGTCATCGGCGTCTGCGCCTTTGTCACTGCGTCGGCGATCCCGCTGCCGCCTGTGCTCTGCTTCGGCGCGGACTGGCCGGACGGCTGCGCCGTTGTTGGGGCCGCTCCGGTCGTCATCGCCACCATTGCAGCCAGCTGTTCCATCTGCGCCGACATCTGGTTTATGATGTTCAAAAGCGTCTGCCCCTGCGCGACCTGTTCCTTGATCTTGTCGATGCCCTCGAATTCCATCATCTCCAGCGCGATCAATGCGGGCTGGGCCTGTTCCGGATTGAAGAATCCCGCCGCATACAGCTCCTTCGCCCGCTCGTTCTGCTCCATCCGGGAGAACGGGTTCTTCTTCTGCGCCTTGATCTTGAGATCGAACACCGGCTTCCGGTAAAGCACCTCCTGCGTCGCATGGTCAATGCCGATTGCCTGATCCCGCAGACCGGCGTTGGAGAGCGTCGTGAAGTCATATCCCTGCTCGTTCGGCGCCGTCACGCGGAAGGCCCGCGCCTCGTCGTAGAACTGCCGGATGCGCTCGATCACCATCTTCGTGATCTTCACATGGGTACGATACGATGCGGAGATCATATCTCTCGACGCCTTGTTGCCCGCCTCCTGAAGCGCCGCAATGGCCGCAGCCGCCGTCACGCCGGAACCGGTAGAACCGTTCGAGACGTCGCGGTTCGAGGCCGTCTCCTTCATCTCTTCGATCTTCATTTGCAGGACGTTGTAATAAATGCTGCTCATCGGCGTCAGCTGGATCTCCTGAATCCGCTTGTCGTCCAGCGTCCCTTCCACGCGCACGACCGGCTTCTTCCAGTCCATCAGCTCATCCTCGTTGACATTCGTGGACGACGAGACGAAGAACCGCTTCTTCGTGGTCATCATCGCGTTCTCCAAGATGTTCCCGCTCAGCGAATCGATGTAGATCTGCGGGTCTTTGCAGATCGACACATAGCCGAACCCCGCCGGAGTGCCCTTCTCGGGGTAGAGCACATCCAGCACGACCGGATACTGCCCATCAGAATAGAATCCCGTCTGCGCGTACTCCGGATCGTTCTGGCTTGCGTAGAGCAGCACATCCCCAACGAACTTGGCATAGTGCAGCGCCGTCGCGCCGCCCGGCGTCTTGACCTTGTAATACCAGTCCACCACCACGGATTTCTCCGACGTGTCGACCGTATCGTCGTAAATGTACTGTTTCACGTCGATGGCGTTGCCTCGCATCTTCCCGGCATACTCCGGATACTGCGCATCCAGCGTCTCTTCGTCCACCAGCTCAACAACAAACAGGTTCTTCGAATCCTGAATGTCCGTCACGCCCGGCTCCCAGAAGATCTTCAGGAGATCAATAGGCCGAATGTCCACATCCCCGACGCCGTTTTCCTTCTCCGGGTTCCAGAACACACCGTAGGCCGCTGTGCCGTGCTTCAGCTTTTCCCACCAGTTGTCAGAATAGGTCTGCTCATAGTCGTTGTACTCAAGAATGACCGGCAAAACCTCGCTCAGCGTCTTCGCGCTTTCCTCGTCGCTCTGCTCTCTCGGCAGCACGACCGGCTCCGGGTAGTTGTCCATCGCGTCGGCGTGCTTGTTGCAGATCGCGTTGAACAGCCACGCCGACGACGGGTCCGGTGTTGGATGATCCTTGTCTCTGGCCTTTCTCACGACCTCCCAGTGCCGCAGCTCCCACCACAATTCGTCCTCGACAATGCGCCGCTCGAAGTTGGCCTTGCCATCCTTGTAGCGCGTAAGGATCTGCGCCGCCTCCTGAATTTCCTTTTTCCCGATGACCTGTGTGCCCTCCGGCCGGTTCAGGACTTCCAGCGCCGCGTGCGGCTCCATGCCGCCCTGCTCCTGTACGCCCGGCAGCCCGTTCGGCCTCCCATACTGCTCAAATCTTGCCATGTGTTCCTCCTATCTGTAAAAGTCATATCGTCCATACCTCGGCGCGTCGTCCGTGTCGAGGGGATTGTAAGGCTTCGCCTGTACCAGCTTCCGTTCCGGCGGTGCAATCGGGTTCTCCATTGCCACATACCGGCATTCGTCATAGATATGATCTTCCCCCGCCGTGTCGACGTCCTCCACGTCCGTCTCGTCATAGACCAGCGCCGGGACTGTACGGATGAAGTTCCGGCATGTGGAGAAGATATAGAGCATCGGCACACCGGAATCATCAAAGGCAAGCCTGTGATGCAGCTGCATCTTGCCGTCAATGCGGGCATGGTCGCCCTTCTCGAAGTACACGCGCTCCCGCTCCATCAAGGCCCCAATGCTCTCCGTGCCGTCGCTGCCCCAGATTGCCGGGTCTCCCACGCGGTGGATCGTCCGTCCCCGGAGGTTCGGGTCGTCCGCCTCGATGCGCTTGATCTCCCGCGCCACCTGTGCCGGTTCCCATTTCACACCCTCGTTCGGCGTCCCCGTGCAGCCGTAGAGTTCCCGGATGCGGTACATCCGCCTGTTTCGGTCAACCGCATACCATCCTACCGAGAATGGCCGGGAATACCCCCAGTCGAGTCCGCACCAGATCGCCCAGTCCTGCGGAACCATAAACGGATCGATTACATGTGTAAACCGCCTGTCCTGATAATGCGCCGGGTCGTTGCGCCACTCCGCGAATACCTGACCGGAGAACGAATCCCAATCCCCATAGAGCAGGGCCTTCCGCTCTGCGTCCGGCATCGATGCCAGCCTTTGCACATACTTCGGGTCATTCGCCAGCAGGGCCGGATTGTCAAATACGCTGGACGGCACAAAGATCCGCGTCTGCGTCGCGCTGTGCTGCGTCCCGTCCGGGTCTGCCCACGTCGTATCCTCCGTGATCGGCGTCATCGGCGGCGCCGCCGTGATAAACCGTTCCTTCACCCACGCATGCCCCACGTTTCCGGGGTTCGCCGTCGAGCGGATATAAACCCGCGTCCCCGGCCCATTCGGGCGGTTTCGCGAGAACAGATACATATATTCGTCGTAGGTGAAGTGCGTCAGCTCGTCAAATGCGATGAAGTCATACGCCTGCCCCTGATACTTCGTCCGGTCCTTCGTGTACTGCATCGAACCGAAGATGATCTTCGCCCCGGAAGGGAATGTCCAGGTGTGTGACGTTGCGTTGTACTTCGCGCCGCGGAATGCCGCCGGGTAATAGCGCAGCGTCTTGTCAATCAGCTCCGAGAGTTGGTTGTAGGTCTTGCGGAGAATCAGAGCCTTGTAGTGCGGAATGTCCACCTGACGCAGCGCCTCGATCACAAGCGCGTCACTCTTCCCGCCGCCGGCAGCTCCGCCATATAGTGCCTCATATTCAGGCCGTGCCATAAATACCGCCTGTTTCGGCTGCGGCTTCCAGATCACATTACCCATCCTGCACCTCTGGCATCAGGATCACGCCGCTCTGTGCCTTCTCGCCGTCTTCCGGTGTCTCCTTCGGCATTCTCCAGCCGAAGTTGCAGGCAAGTGTAAACTCCGCGCCCTTCGCGCCGTCCCGGTCAAAGAGCCGTTCCGCCGCATAAGCCTCCACACGGGACTTCCCGCGCGTAATTGTGTCCACGAATTCCGGCTTTGCCGCATAATTCAGCAGCGTTTGCCGCGATGTAAACCCCAATGCCAGCGCCAGTCCGACAATGGTCGGCGGCTTCTCATGAATCAGAACCGGGTTTCCCTTCTTATCGAAGACCGGCATCCCGGATTCATCGTATAAGGGTTCTCCCTTGCACTGTTCAAAGTATGCGTCGATCCGATCTTCCATTTCCTTTGCCGATTCAAACCTCGGCTTCCTTCCGGCCTTCGCCATCCCGATTCCTCCTTTCTCGTAATTTTGTGTATTTCTGCATCCAGCATAGCAGACCATCCCATATCATTCACCCCGTAAACAGGATAAAACCTCGGTATTTCACCGAGGTTTTTCCGAATGGAGGTACATTCTGCACCGTCCCTTTTTTGCGTTTATTCATCCTTGCCGAGCGGCACTTCGTCAGGCCATCCCATCAGCTCCTCACAGCGCGTCATCGCCGATACATCGTCCATCTGCCGGACTTCTGTCATCAACGCCTGAACTTTCTCTATGCTCTTTCCTTTGGAGACCAGCTCCTTTTGGCATTTCGCAAGCATATCCCAGAGCATGCTTGCCCGGCATCCCTGCGCGCCGCTATCCAGCAGCATATTGGTGAGTTCGTTTTCTTCTCCAGTCGTCAGCGACCAAGTCAGCAGGAATTTATCCAACCCCTGTAAAACCAGCTGGAGCCGTGCCCGCTGCACATCAAAGGACTGAGAGAAATGTGGGTCTTCCTTGATCGGCCAAAACAGCATTGCATCGTCGAATACCTTCTTCACATTCTTCAGTTCCTCCACGGCTTCGCCCAGCGCCTCGATGCACGTGCTTCGTTCCGCCATCGTCAATTTTTCCACTCGAATCATACTAAGTCCTCCTTGAGACGCTTATCCAGCTCCGCGTTCAGTTTCGCGTCCTCCATGCTGCTGATCTTGCTTATTTTCGCCTGGATTTCAGAAAATGGTGTGCCGTTTCTGCTGAGCTTCTTCTCATACGCAGTTAATTTCTCGTCCACGCTCTGAGATAAGCATGAGTTTGTGAGCCATGTAAGACCGTTCTTTAAGGCGTAACCTTCTCCGGACGCAATCGTCAAATGCCAGGCATCAAGGAAATCTTCCACTGTCCGCTGGATCATGCGCAGCAGCGACAGTTCATAGCTTCTTTCCGTCCCAGGCTCAGCCTGCATTTCATCATATACCAGCGATGAGAATACTTCGTTGGCCTCTTCCAGATCTACGACGTGACAATACATCGCATCGCGCAGCGCCTGCCGTTCAGCTGCTGTTGTCTTTTCTACAAATGTCATGCCTGTTCCTCCTTTTTTACAGCCCGTACTTTAAACACGCCTTCGTCTTTCGTTGTCTCCACCTTCCAGTGTTCCATATACTGCCGCAGATCTCCGCTGTGGAAAAACAGCTCATACCCACCGTCAAACTCCACGCCATTCTCACGCGCCATCAGCGCAAGAATTGCATCCACCAGTCCCGTCACCTGTTTTGCGCCGGCCCTGAGTTCTGCACATTCCTTCTCTAAGCGAATGCACTTGTCGCGCATCCCTTCATTCTGGTTCCGAAGTCCCTGAATTTTACTTTTCAGTTCTCGAATCTCCTGCATTTTGGTCATGGTCTGTTTACTCCTTCGTAAATTTCGATTCTGGACTGCGCGATCGTACAGTCCGCATAGCGGAAGGACGCGCAGTAACGGGACATATACCGCCCCGCAGAGGACTTGTCCACAAACTGTACCCGGCATCCGCCCTCGCAGCACACCTTCCGCTGCTCGTTGTACTTGTAGAATGGACATTTCCAGTCCTTGTGCCAGTAGTCCATCCGTCTACCTCCGGATGGCGCTAGGAGGCCGTACCCACGCTGGAATGTCCTCAATCAGTTCCGTCAAGTCAGAGATCACGCCGCAGAGCATGAATTTTTCGTCATCCTGCCCCTTCCGGTATTCCTGTACCACGCGGAGCGCGTCAGAGCGTTTGATATATTCGTCATCCATTGCCGCGCCCTCCCAGCAAGCCCCGGACAAATCCGAGGATTAAGTACTTTTGATCCGGTGTAGCCAAGCTCAGCAGCCGCCGAAGCTCAGGTTCCGTCTTATCAAAATCTTTCGGTTTATCTGTATCTTTCATGTTGTCCTCCTTATGTCCCATCGCCCATCGCAAGGCGATCCGCAAGTCCTGTGACCATCTGCTTCACGCTGCTCGGCAGCGCGGCATATTCTTTGTCGGATTGCTGGCGCACGTTGTAGCTCCGCTGGAAGTTCGACGCAATGACCGAAGATACCGTGTCAGCCTCCATCAGCGCCCATTCTCTGATCTGCTGCGGCGAACCGACCAGCCTTTGAACATTCTTCGGCAGCTTCTGAAATTCCTCCTGCGAGCCGTACACGCCGTTTCGGATCGCCTTTGCGACGAGGTTCCAAGCCTCCTGCGCCGTCATCTCATTCGGCGTCCGCATCTTGACGAGCTGTGCCTTGACCTCGCCGATATTCGGTGGGAAGGTGTTTGTGCGGGAGGCCAGCATGGATTTGACCGCAAGCGCAACGTCCCGAAGCGATTCATCCTCGAACATTTCCGCCCACAGATTCACGATCTTGTTCGCCTCCGCAGAACCGATGTTGCTGTAAAACTGCGGGTAGGCCGCTTTCAGGACTGACAGTATCTCCGCCGTTTCAACTTTGTTCATTTCGCAAGTCCTCCGCAAGCTGCGCAAAGATATTCCCGTTCGCCCGGTTCCCCTGTGCGCGGTTTCCCTGTGTCCGGTATGCCGTGCCGCCCTTGTTCTGCTCGCCGCTCAGCCAGCCGTTGATAAATCGTCGGATTCCGCTCTTCGTCTTCCTCTTCTTTGGGTTCGCGTCGCACCATCCGGCCATGTTCCGAAGCTCCTGCATCACATCCACAGCAGGGTAAAGCTCCGTCCACTTGATCACGTCCTCATTCGTCACCCCGTAATAGGAACCATCGTTCAGGATGATATCGATGACCGGCGGCGTGGAGACGGTTTCCGGCTCCGCGCAAGAAGCATCGTTAGATGCTTCCTCTTCTGTACTATCCTGATCTAAACCTATACTATCCTTACCTATACTATACTGTGGTTCCAAAATGGTTCCATATTGGTTCCGGTTTGGTTCCGGCAGCGCAGGAGTCTCTTCCGTCTCTGCCAAACGCTCTGTATATGCCTTGTTTGGCTTAACGCTGAGCAGCGCCAGTTCGTCTTGATAGACTGTCGGACGATAGCGGTCGCTTTTCAGTGTGTTGTGCATACGCCAGTGCTTGATAACAATGACACCGGAATCGAAGCGGATGATGAAGCGTTTGGCAAGTAGTATCTTCAGATCGTCCGCCGAGGCGCTGACATAATCCGTAATCCGCTTCGGGTTGTTCACAAAACCATCATCGTCAGCGCGCATGTTGAGGTGGAAGTAAAGGGCCTGAGCAGAAAGTGGCATCTCAAGGAACGGATCGCTGTCTATGATAGACTTCGTAAACATTCTCTTTTGTGCCATTCCGGGTCACTCCTTTCGAGAATCAGCCCGCCTATTCCACGCTTTGATTGCCTGATAACAGGCGCAGAACGGGCAGCTTTTCAGCAGGGAAGGATTCTCCATTCAGCATCACTCCTCTTCCGTCGTCCCGCACTGCGGGCCGTTCTGGATGTGCTCCGCGAAAACCACCTTACAAACATCGTCAAACTGGTATGATGCGAGGCCGGCATACAGCTTGGTAAGCAAATCGAGCGTCGCCTTTGCCTCGACAAGCTCCTGATATTTTTCGTTTGTGATTTCCATGTTTCAAGTTCCTTTCTTGTAAATCAATTTTGTTTCATCCCATTCTGGATATTTTCTTCTCAGATAATTCGCCAGCGCTTCTTTGAGCGCCGCACGGTCGGCGGACTGGTCAAGTCTGCGGTGGCATGGGTCGCACAGCGTAATGACGTTCTCAACGATTCCAAGGCCGCCCTGTGCCCGAGAAATGTAATGGCACCATGGATTGCCCGGCCTCCCGCAGATGATGCAGCGCCCGCCGTCGCGCTCCCACACGGCCTGTTTGACCGCCGCCTTGATGCTAGTGGCCCTCGTCTGCCTGTGCAGCTCTCTCACCCCATTCCAGATTCATCCGCGCCAGCTCGGCCGGCGTCAGTGTTTCAATCCCAACCTGTTTACAGTCCGCAATGATGAGGTCAAGCATGATCCCCATCTGGTGCTGGTCAAAGGTCG
>DPCD01000166.1:0-36908 GCA_003516765.1 Clostridiales bacterium
TACCAGCGCTGCACGGTGCATTTCTACCGCAACGTTTTCTCTGTTGTGCCCAAATCCAAGGTCAAAATTGTGGCAAAAATGCTCAAGGCGATCCACGCGCAGGAGAGCAAAAAAGCATCCCGCGAGAAGGCAAAGACCGTGGTCGACGAGCTGAGAGCGATGAAGCTGAAAGAAGCGGCAAAGAAGGTCGAGGACGGCATTGAGGAAACGCTGACCTACTGCGATTTTCCCAGTGAGAATTGGACCCGGTATTTGATAAAGGTAACGGAACGTTTCGCAACGTCCCGTTACTATTGTCTCATGCATGTCCATGCGCGGGGGGGGGTTGACGCTTACGCTCAGCGAGATGGCGGTCTTTTATTCATGGCCACGTTTTACGCTTGCCTTATGTAAAATAGCACGACGCAAACTCATGCATTTGAGTTTGCGTCGTGCTTTTGCCCGTGCCGACTGTACCCCCATGACACATTGTGTACCTATGGGGCGAAACAGTTGGAAATCGTGGAGTCCCGGTACAAGCGAAACTCCACGATCTTCTGTTCCCAATTTGACATCCCGGGCTGACCAAAAAAGCTGTGGCTGATGCCATCTGCGACCGAATTGTTCACGACGCCTACACCATAGTCATTGGCGACAAGGAATCCATGCGCAAGCGGAAGGGGCTGCAAGACATCTGACTCCGACCATATTTATGATACCTTGACACCTTTGTGCTGTCCATATTCAACCTGAGCGGTGGGACTGCTCAATCCGGGCGGTCCCATTGCTCAATTCAAGCGGAACCGCTGCTCAATTTCGCCAGTCGAGACGATTCCGCAGAGCGGCGTACGCAGTCATTACATATCAGTCTTTTCCCATAGTTTTATTGTTAGCTATCTAGTCATCTTTTTCTGGCGATATGCATTGATAGCAAGAGCCACCAAAATAACTCCGCCTTTGATGATCTCCTGCATATAGAAGTTCACGTTCAAAATGGTCAAGCCATTGGTAATAAATGAAAAAATCAGCACTCCAATCAACGTGCCATAAACTTTACCTACACCGCCCGAGGGGCTAGTTCCCCCCAAGATCGCACCACCAATAACATCATAAGAATAGGAATCGCCTGCATTAGGCTGTCCTGTCGCCAAGCGTGATGCCATCAGAATACCAGCCATTGCTCCGCAGAAACTACAAACCACATGGACAAAAATTTTCATCCGATCTACATTAATGCCAGAAAGACGAGCTGCCTCTTTATTGCCACCAGTTGCATAAAGCTGTGTGCCTAATTTGAATCTATTTAACATCACATTTACAACTAAAAATACAACTAAAGCAATCCAGATTGGGACTCTAACACCCAAGACTTTTCCCTGACCAAAGAACATAAACTCGGAAGGTAAGTTGATGATAGGATATCCACCCGTCCATGAATATGTAATACCATGGCAAATTAGCATCATCGCAAGAGTTGTAATAAACTCAACAACCCCCAGTTTACTGATAACTAATCCATTAATCAAACCAATCAAAGCACCAATTCCTAAAGTTGCAATAATTGCCAGCCATATCGGCAAATGTCCTTGTGTCATCAATTGGCAGACAACAATGCCGGAAAGACTCATTACATACCCAATACTCAGATCAATACCGCCAAGAATAATGACCAGTGTCATTCCAGCTGCCATTATGAAAGTAATAGAAGCTTGGTTCAAAACATTCAGGATGTTACTGACTGTGAGAAATGCGTCTGTCGAAGAAATTGACAAGGCAACAAAAATCACAGCTAACACAATAAAAATACTAAACTCATGAACCTGAAACAGGTTCAAAATAGATCTGCTTCTTTGCATTCTTTTCAATTCTGTTTCTTTATTATGCATTTTATCTTTCTCCCAAATAGTGTGTCAGGATTTTTTCTTCTGTTGCCTCTTCACGAGACATTTCCGCCACAATTTTTCCTTGACGCATAACCAATATTCTTCTACACAACCCAAGAATTTCTGGCATTTCAGAAGAAATTAATACTATGGCAAGCCCCTGCTTAGAAAGTTCGCCGATTAATTTATAGATTTCCGCTTTTGTGCCGACATCAATACCTCTTGTCGGTTCATCCAAAATTAGAATTTTTGGCTGCGTTGCCAGCCATTTGCTAATTACGACTTTTTGCTGATTGCCACCAGACAAACTGCTAACTTTTTGATCGACACTTGCCATCTTAATCGACAGTTTATCTGCATATTCCTCAATAACAGCCTTCCGCTTATCCCGAAGAATATAACCCCATTTGCAAAGAGAATCCAGAACGGAAAGCACCAGATTTCCCTTGATATCCATAATCTGGACCAAGCCCTGTACTTTTCGGTCTTCAGGAACAAGGGCCATCCCTAACTTAATCGCATCAGCCGGCGAATGGATATTTACCTGTTTGCCTTGCACGTAGACAGATCCACTATCAAGTTTGTCATATCCAAAAATACACATGGCAGTTTCACTTCGTCCAGCGCCAACGAGACCAGAGATTCCCAGAACTTCACCTGCGCGGATCGAAAAGGATACATCTTCAAATTTTCCTTTTCTAGTAAGGTGTTCCACTCGCAGTTGTTCTTCACCTAAAATATTTTCCGAATAGTCAAATAGTTTTTCAATCCGTCTACCGACCATCTTTGCAATCAATTCTGTTGGAGTGATTTCGTCAATGTTCTTTGTATCAACAATCTCGCCATCTCGCAAAATAGTAATACGATCAGAAACACTGAAGATATCTTCCATTTTATGAGAAATAAAGATAATAGATTTTCCCTGCTCTTTCAAAGCGCGAGTTGAACGAATAAGTAGCTTTGTTTCGGCGTCTGTCAATGATGACGTTGGCTCATCCATAATAATTATGTCAGGATTCGTTGAAAGGCCCTTAGCAATCTCAATTAGCTGCTGTTTTGCTGCACTCAGATTCCGAACAGGCACGTCTAACTCAACGTCTTTGGAAACTTGTTCCAAATAAGATTTCGCACGCAATTTCAGCATGTTTTTATCAATTATGCCTAATTTATTCACTGGCTCCTGACCGATCATGATATTCTGAGCACCAGTCAAATCTGGTATCAAACTGCGTTCTTGATAAATTGTTGCGATTTTTTTCATTTTGGCTTCCAGTGGGTCTGCAAATTTCACAACTTCACCATGCAATTTTAAAGTGCCACTGTATTCATTGATTGCGCCAGACAAGATTTTCATTAATGTAGATTTGCCTGCTCCGTTTTCACCAATTAGACAATGTACCTCGCCATAACGAAGTTCAAAATTTACATTTTTAAGTGCGTGGACACCACCAAAAGACTTACTGATATTGTTCATCTCCAATATCACTTGACTCATTGTTGCACCTCTCTTTACACCATATAGATATAAAAAAGCAGTCTACAAGCAGCCTTCGCCTCCTGAAGGCTGCTTGTATTTTGAATAACTTGGGACCTTCAAAACATTATTAATCGTACTGGCTCCAATCAATGGAGAATGGGGGATAGCCAGTATTACCGGGGATGTCGATAGAAGCAGCATTTTCCGGAGTAATATTGACAACAGGAATCTGAACAATTTCAGGCAATGTACCACCTTCCAGATAACGGTCAATGGCTTCCATCTCCAACTCAGCCATCAAACGAGGTCTTTGAGCACCAGAGCAACCAAAGGGCTTACCGTCAATCATAGCTTGCTGGCTCATTTGCTGACCATCCACTGCACAGAAAACAACATCCTCTATATCATTATTAAGGAATGCGGTCATAATACCATAAGCGGTATTATCATCGGTACAATAAACAGCATCAATCTCCTTTGCGATGGATGCAGCCCAAGCTTCACCAATCTTCATGCCCTCGTCAACGCTGCAACCGCGCTGCTCCGCAACAATCTCGATGTTCGAACCTTCCAGCGCATCCACAAATCCATCATAGCGCATGCGGCAGCATTCAATCTGAGGATAATTTCCAATTGCAATTTTGCCCTCACCGCCAAGGTAATCTACCAGCCATTCGCCAACAATTTGACCACCCTGATAGTTGTTAGTTTCAATGTGGAATTCAACTTTTTCATTCTCTGTGGTGCTGCACTTCACGTCAATAGTAAAGACGGGGATACCAGCATCGTTACAGTTCTTGATACTCGGGACAATCGCCTCACTGTCAACAGCGCAAATCACTATTGCATCGCATCCAGCAGAAATCATATTGTCAATAGCGTTTGCTTGTTTTGCAGGATCGGATGCCGCATCAGATTCAGTTAGAGTCCAACCTCTGGCATCTGCTTCACGAACAAAGGTGTCGCGCATAATAACAAAATAGGGATCATTCAGGAAGGGGAAGGAAACACCGAGCAGGAATTCGTCGGAAGATTCTGCTGAATCTATACTGTTTGTTTCAGGTGTTGCGTTATTTGGGTCTGCAGATGCATCATTTGATATCTGCGCGCAGCCCACAAAGATCACAAGGATCATGATAGCCGTCAAAAGCAATGTCAGTGTACGTTTCATTTTTATTCCTCCATTTTTCATTTTTTTGGAAAACGTCCTCTTCAAAACGATTTAAGAATCAAATTTCTTATGTACAAGCTATGATTCAAAAAATATTTCATTCTTTTTCCAAGGGAATTCCCTGCAAGAACTCAATCGGATATTCCATCTTATCAGCTTCATTTTCCCAATTACCCCACTTGCCATATGCATTGTATACATAAGCTGGAATGGGTAATGCAGGATATTCATTTTCTCCATTGCTACCCCAGTTCACCCAACCAGAAGAGCGCTTTTGAACAATCTGAAGTCTAGCCGACGGATTTGAAGTATACCAAATCATTCCATATCCAGTTTCTGTGCTGTAGTGCATAGTCTTCTTAGTAGCTGTGGGGAAAATTGTTTGATCAATTACATCAGGTACATTCACAAAATCAGCATGTTTGATATCACCACGACGACCATCTTTCATATGGGTCACATAATGCGCTTTTTTCAGAATCTGCTGTGAATAAACCTTGATCTCCTCATCACTGAGGTATCCCATGCCCTTTCCAAAAATCTGCCAGAAATAATCCCAACTCAACTTGTGGATATTATCACCGACCATTTCTTTGCAGGCACGGAACAATTCATTGGAGTCGCCCTTCTCTTTCAGGACCTTCAGTACAAATTCCTCCAACACCACAGCATACCGATCTCCTTCACGGTAATCCGTACCACCGTAACTGGCAAAACGATCGAAAACAACATTATTAGGTCCACTGTCGAATTCATCGCCAACAGTAATTTGATTTTTAACCGGCATACCGTCAACTGTCGTTTCAAACGGAGTTGTCTCAACATAACGGCGGAACCACGGTGACATGTAGAAGAATTCCCATGTTACTTTAAACTCTTTATTATAGAGTTTCGGATCAAGGCCGTTAGGGAACATACCATGTAGCAAATATTTACAATACAGTGGGCCTTCCACCAAAACATCAATTTCTGCAACGGTGGTCTCCGGCGCATTGATCAGACCGTTATTGACAGTAAAAAATGGGCCGTAGAGACCACCCATCGCATTTTCGCCTGTGCCGCGCATCAAATCTTTACCCTCTGCTTTTGCCTGAATGCTACGGATGCCCCACTTGCTCGAAATATCTCCCCCGCCATTTCCTCGGCAGAACTCCAAAATATAATAGCCAGTATCAAGACGGCGGAATCCATCTTTTAGAGTTGTGGGTAACTGACTGATACCCTCAATACAGCAAGGTCTAAACTTTACATCATCCGCCTTAGTATAGATACTTTTTGCTGCGTCATAGCACAAGTAATACACTGTCTCGGTGTGATCAATATTACAAAGAAATGCTACATCCACAGATACCAATTTACCTGCTGCCAATACAGGGTTAAAGAATTGAATTGGGATTTCTACATCTTCTTGTGAAAGCAATTGAATGGTGTCTGCCTCAGGTGCTTCATACTCATCCAAAAATTGAATCGTCTTAACTATCGGCTCATTGATGCGGTTAAGTTGCATCGGAGAGGACATCATTAAAGGAATCCTATAGTCGAATTTGACATTCTTTTTCATAAACAATTTCCCTTTCTTTATAAAATGTCATATTGAATAAACCTCTACGAATTAAATACACGCAAACTTACCTGTTAGTCCAAAGAGCATAATTCCATTCTTAGAACGCTAGGTATTAAAATAGACATAAAACAATAGATTATATATTATGGTTGTAAAACCTAACATATCATTTTTCAAATTGTAAATGTTTACATTTTGCGCTGTGTTGTTCTTCGTTCATCTACAGTATACGTCTTTCCACTTTTCTACGTCAAGAAAAAAGTTCAAATCAATTCATATTTTGTCAGTTTGATTCATCTGTACTTTCCGTTTTTGTAAAAAATCAACAAACATTTCTTTGGTTGATTGTAAAATGAAGCTGGACACTTAAAGAAAAGAACCATAGTGATATACCCGCATGATAAAATGGAGTTTGAAGACAACATTCATCAAGAGGGCGATCACTATGGACTGCCATCATTATAACACAGAACTGCCGGAACGCAAACGCGGGCAGCACCTTCAGCGAGAAGAAAGAGGGAGCATTCAGGCGCTGAAACAGCAAGGGCTGACACAACAGCAGCTTGCGGATCTGCTTGGCGTAACGCGGCAGACGATCATTTCACTGGAGAATGATAAGTACAATCCATCCATTCTTCTGGCACACAAAATCGCGCAGATATTTGACGCGCGCATTGAGGATATTTTTATTTTCGAGGAGGAAGACGCATGAAATTAAAGGAACAAAAAGCTCCATATTCCTCGCTTCCGTGCAGAGCGCGAAAGCTCATCCATTTCGCTGCGCCTCCTCTCAAAATCGCAATCGCTTTGCTGGATTGCAATTTTGTTCTTTGCACGTCGGCGCAACGTGGGCTTTTGCACCGCTGCTGCGCACACTCTTGCAGTCGGGGCAAAAAACCGCACGCAGCGGCGACACGCGCCTCACCGCGCGGTGCGGACGTTCGGCACGCTTGAGGGAAATCCATCGCTTGCCGTTGTTGCGGCAGGTATCTGCCAGAATCCCGTTTTCTCTTAGAGCCGCAATGCTTTCCCGCACCAGCCGGGTGATCTTCCTCACCGAATTCGAGTTTCAAAGTCCGGTCGGGGATATCACGCCCGGTACAATGCAGAGAGGCAATATTGGCAAGACGAGAGTGCTTTTGCAAAACAAATGCCGAGTCCGCCGCACCACTTAATCCCGTCGAGCCGGAGATCATGTTCATCGGATCGTCGTCGTGGAGCTTGCGCAGGTGGTGAACCAAGAGGATTGCGATGTGCCGTTTGTCTGCAAGTTTCTTGAGCAAACCAATATCTTGATACCCGGATCGACGCAGTGATGTGCAACAACGACGCAATCGCACTCGGCGTGTTGGCGTCTTTGAAAAACGTTGGCTATGGGACAGCGGAAAAGCCGTTCCCGGTCATCACCGGCATGGACTGCGATATTGCAAACATCAAGGCGATCAAGTCCGGAGAAATCTCCATGACGGTCTTTAAGGACAATCGTATCATTGCGAAAAAGGCTGCCGAAGTTATGGACTGTGTCCTGCACGACAAGACCCCGCAGGCGGGAGATGCCTTCGAAACCACGTTCAATAACGGCGTGTGCGATGTGACGGCGTTCCTGATTGCACCGGAAGTGATTGACAAGGACAATTATCAGGCGGTTTTGTTTGACAGCGGGTATTACTCGGAAGATCAGCTGAAATGAGTGTATGGCAGTAGGTGATGGATTATTTGAAAGCAGACATCACTTTTCTGCGTAGCGGAAGATAGTGCTTTGCAGCGTGGTACATATTCAGCCTTTTTCCGCCGCCGCACGCATCAAAATAAGGACACAAAATCCCGGTGATCGTGAACGATCATCGGGATTTTCCTACAATTGCGCCGGCAAATTTGTACGTTACAATTTTCTTGACGAGGTTTACGACAATTGTTGTGACTGCTGTTTGACTATGGTGCGTCTGCGCCGTCAGCGGGCAGTGGACAGAGATGTAGTCACTCTGGCATACCAGCTCCTCAAAGCTCACCAGCTTCACGCCGAGCTCCTTCGCATTTTCCTCGGAGACGAACGGATCGTAAGCCAGAATCTGCATGTCAAAGCCGGAGAGCTTTTTTGCCACCGCGCGCGGGATGCGTCCGAAGCCGATCAGACCGACCGTCTTGCCCGCTGTGCGGTACATGGGCTTTGTGATTGCGTAATTCCATTCGGCACGGCGGATCATATCGATCGTCTGCGGAATCTTCCGCGCCGCACACAGAAGCAGCGTCACCGCGTAGGTGCTGACCTCATCAATGCCGTAATCCGGAACGTTTACGACCGGAATGCCGCGCTCGCTGGCAGCGGCAAGATCGATATTGTCTACGCCGATGGCGTAGCGGATAATCATCCTGCAGTGCGCAAGATTCTCGATCACTTCGCGGTTGATGTCCGCGTACTGCGTGACCAGGACATCACAGTCCGCCGTAATTTCCTTCACGTGCGCTGCGTCCCGGTACTGATAATCTTTCAACTCAATATCGGGTCTGGCGAGAATTTTTCGCTCAATGTCCAAATTCTCATACGTATAATCTGTAACGACTACTTTAAACATACGAACCTCCATTTTCTTATTGCTGTTCAGAAGTCATAAAAAACAGACTACAAATAGTTTTATCTGATAAAACTAAGTTTCACAAAATATGCAAATAATGAAAACCGGTTTCATTATTTGCCGAAAAATCAAAACCGTCTGCGACCGGAACCAAGCAGCCGGGAAATCTCTGCCGCAGCCTCCTGCACCATCTGCAATACATGCGTCTCACCTGCGCGCTCAAACGCCTCCCGCACCGTACCGAGACTGATGCCCGCAACCATACCGTTCGTGTAATCAAAAATCGGCACACAGGCGCTGACGATGCCCTCATCGTGCTCGCCGTTGTTGATGACATACTGCAAATCGCGGATATTTTGAATCCGCTCCATGATTTGCGGAATTTCCGTCTGCGTTGTTGTTGTGTAGCGGCCGAGCGGCTGCCTGGACAGAAACTCCCGGCAGTATTTGTCGTCGTGCTGCGACAGGAACAGAAGCCCGATGCCTGTGCAGTGCATCGGCAGAATGCCGCCGATCTGCGACATCAGCTGCGTCGTGCTCTGCATTCTTGCCTTCGGAAAAATCTTGCTGATGACAACGACCTTCTCATCCTCCAGAATTGCCAGATGGACGAACATATTGCTCCGGTTTGCCAGCTCCTCCAGAATCGGTCTCGACACTTCGATCAGATCGATGGACGCAAGCTTGCTGACACCGAGCGCGAGCGCACAGTAGCCGAGCTGATACTTCCGCGTCTCTTCCTTGTATGACAGGAACTTTTCATTCAGAAGCGTTGTCGTCATGCGAAGTGCGGTGCTTTTGTTGAGATCGCTCTCGTCGGCGATCTGCTTGAGCGTCATCGGCTGGTTATCCGGCAGGAACAGTTTGAGAATGCGAAGCGCACGCTGTACGCTTGTGATTGTATAATCATTCATAATTCATACATTCCATCTCTTGCTTTCTTATCTTAAGTTTGCAGCCCCGGCTTTGGAAAAGCGAGTGCAAATCACCGGCGAAGGAATACTTTGGTTGGTTGAACAGCTTTTTAAAAGACAATTGTGCAAATAATAGAACGCGGTTTTATGAAACAAAATTTTATGGACCGGCTTTTCTGTCTTTTCCGCCGCAGCAAGACAATCTGCGTCCGGCTGCGCGGCTGTTTGCCCCGCTCCGGTGCAAGCCTGCCGTATCGCCCAGGCATTCGCTTCGTTTGCATAATATGCATGCTGCCTTCCTATCCTTGCATGCGCGTCCTGGCACGCCGGGCGCGCCAGGAGCTGGAGCGGGAGATGGAGCTGTTCAGGACTTGTCGGAAGCCATCACATCGTGTACAATCAAAACATCGCAGATCAGCTGCGCGTGTTTGAGGCGAGAAGCCACGACAACGACAGGAACGTGCTGGAAACGAACATCGACCGGACCGATACGTTTTCCGCGAACAGGTGCATCGTGTGCGGCGGAGAGATTACGTGTTATAAAAGGAGCAATTCAGATGGTATCTACCTGTCATTATGATTCGCCGTTGGGCGGCATTTTGTTGGCAGCGGATGAAATTGGGCTGACCGGCTTGTGGTTCGACGGGCAAAAATACTTTGCGCGCGGACTGCCTGCGGATCGGGTGGAACGGGAAACGCCAGCGCTGCTTGAGGCAAAGCGCTGGCTGGACATTTACTTTAGCGGCAAAGAACCGGATTTTACGCCGCCGCTGCACCCCATCGGCTCCGCGTTCCGGCAGTCGGTGTGGGAAATCCTGCTGCAAATTCCCTACGGAAAAACCACAACCTACGGCGAAATTGCGAGGCAGCTTTCCGAAAAGATGGGGCTTTCCCGGATATCCGCGCAGGCGGTCGGCGGCGCGGTGGGGCACAACGAAATTTCCATCATCATTCCCTGCCATCGGGTTGTCGGCGCGAACGGCAGTCTGACCGGTTACGCCGGGGGGATTGACAAAAAGGGAAAGCTGCTGGAATTGGAGCATACCGATAGGACCGGATTTTTCGTGCCGAGGAAGGGCACGGCGCTTTGACGGCAGAGCCTTTACATCGCTGCAGCTGCGACACAAAAGGCGCGGCATGGAACAACGGCTCGGATCTGCAGACGCAGGGCCGAGCCGTTGTTTTTTGGAGGAAACATCCATCGGACGTTCGGGTGGTTTCAAAAACGCATCGGTAGGATCAGATGGTTCTTCGGCATGTTTCTGCCTGCATGCTTCGATTTGTGAAGCAAATGATATCCTGTTTTTGGTATGCGATCTTTCCTCCCAGTGTGATTCTCCTATCCTATTACGAGGGGCGGAAACGGGCAAGTTCGTTTCGGCACAGATGCAGTATTGTTGATTGATGTGTATTTACTGCAAATTTCACCCATCGGATGGCGTGAATATGCACAAATTCACAAGAATCAAAAGCTGCAGTTTGCACGAAAATATAAATGCGGGCATTCTTTTTCGAAATTTTCTGTAGCTTTCCGAAGGGCACTGGTATATTCTATATAATATGGGGAGAGCGTTTTTTTCGGAAACGCACGATCCCCGGCAAAGAAAATCTTTCAGCAAAGCACGATCCTTGTTTCACAAATTCATGTTTAAACTGGAGGAAACGGTTATGGTTGACGCATACTTTGGACGCTTTGTTCTCCCGGAAGATCTGCACGCGGCGCTTATGAAATGCCGCTCGATTGCCTACATTGAGACGCAGGAAGAATTAGACGAGCTCGTCTTCGGTCCGACGCATTCGTCCCGCTATGATGTCGTTTACAACATCGTCGGCAAAGGAAGCGTCAAGGAAGCGGAGGTCATCCGCTGCAAAAACGGCGCGTCGGTAAACTTCATGGAAGACTATATGCGCAGGCGTGACCCCAACTCGATGGTCATCAGTGACGATCTTCCGACCGACAAGCCGCGTTTTCTCGATCGGTTCGGCTATTCCTTCTCGAAGGTGCGGCAGGAGACGATGGACTGGCTGTCCGAGCAGCGCGTGATTATGCTACCCTTTAAGGCGGGCGACCCGGCGCACGGGTATGACAGCTTGCTCGTTTGCCCGGCGAACGCGGCGTTCTTCGCGTTGGCGCTTGCCAACATGCAGGGGTTTGTCGCGATTCAGGATATCCCCGAAAATTACACCCCGCGCGCGATTATCTACGTCGCGCCGCCCTTCCGGCACACGCATTTTGACGGCAAGCAGGTCGTGGTCCACAACCGCAGCGAGACCCTGCACGAGGTTTTCGCGTACAATCTTTACCCGGGACCCTCTGCCAAAAAGGGTGTGTACTCCGTCCTTCTTGATATCGGCGAGCACGAGGGTTGGGTCTGCTGCCACGCATCGTCTGCGCTCGTCGAAACGCCGTATGAAAACGAGACGGTCTTTATGCACGAAGGGGCGTCCGGTGGTGGCAAGAGCGAGATGCTGGAGGATTTCAAGCGTGAGCCGGATGGAAGACTTCTTCTTGGCGAACACGTGCTGACAGGCGAGCAATATTTCTTAGACCTGCGCGAGTCGTGCAGCATTTTCCCAATTTCAGACGATATGGCACTTTGCCACTCGGCGTATCAGGACCCGGTCGAAGGCAAGCTCCGCATCGTAGATGCCGAAGCCGGTTGGTTCCTCCGCATGGACAGTCTGCATGCCTACGGCAATAACCCGATCTACGAAAAAGCGTCGATTCACCCGTCGAGACCGCTGCTGTTTTTCAACATGGACGGCGTGCCGGGCGCGACATGCCTGATCTGGGAGCACGTGAAGGACTCGAATGGGCAGCCGTGCCCGAACCCGCGCGTGATTATTCCGCGCGACATGATCGAGCATATCGTCCCGCGCGAGCCGGTGTCTGTTGATGTGCGAAGCTTCGGCGTGCGTATGCCGCCGTCGACCGCGGAGCAGCCCAACTACGGCGTGATGGGCTTGCTTCACATCATTCCGCCGTCGCTTGCGTGGCTGTGGCGGCTGGTCTCGCCGCGCGGCTTTAAGAACCCCAGCATCGTCGACGGCGGAGGCGGCATGAAGAGCGAGGGTGTCGGCTCTTATTGGCCGTTTGCGACGGGGCTTCGCGTGACGCAGGCGAATCTACTCTTGAGACAGATCATGGCGTGCCCGAAGACGCTCAACGTTCTCATTCCGAACCAGCACATCGGCGCATACAAGATCGGATTTATGAGCGAGTGGATCGCGCGGGAATATTTGGCGCGGCACAACGGCGAGATTAAGGCAAAGCACTTGACGCCCGCAAGATGCTCGCTGTTCGGCTATGCCTTAGTTGACATGAAGCTCGATGGGCAGTATGTCCGCCAGACCTTCCTTCGCCCCGAGACGCAGTCGAAGCTCGGCATCGATGGCTACGACGCGGGCGCGAAAATTCTGACCGACTTCTTCAAAGATCAGATCAAGCAGTATCTCACCGATGATCTCGACCCGCTGGGCAGACAAATTATCGAGTGCTGCCTGAACGATGGCACGCTGGACGATTATCTCAGACTTACCCCGATGTAACCTGGAACAACAGAATATGCCCGAGTAAAAACGAAATGCTTCCGGGCGTTCGTCTGCGACAGCGACGATATCACCTGCGCAAATCTTCACCCGAAGCTTCTCCGGCATCGGACGCGAACGCTGGGCAGGGGCAACGCCTGCTGCGATTTCTGCCTGCGGATCAAAGAATAGTTAGGGGCATGTGAAGCTGGACATCCGGCGTTTCTGTAGAAAAAAGCGATACCCCGGTGAGCTTGCCGGGGTATCGCTGTATGTGTGGGCAGCTTTTCGGTCAGCTGCCGCTTTTTCGATTTGTCTTGTTGGTTTTTGAGATGCTCTTGAATTTTTCGCGTTTGGCGTCCAGATAGCGGCTGCGCTCCGCCGCAGAAGCATTTTCCAGCTTCAGCTTCCGGAACGATTCCCAGCGTCCGGCGTCCAGCGTGCCGTCTGCCAGCGCTTTCAGAACCGCGCAGCCGGGCTCTGCGGTGTGCGTGCAGTTGGAAAACCGGCAGGCGCGCGTCAGCTCCAGAAGGTCCTGAAACGCCGTGTCGATGCCGCCGTCGCTGTCCCACATGCCGAGCTCGCGCATGCCCGGTGTGTCGATCAGAAATGCGCCGTTCGGAAGGGGAAAAAGCTGGCGGTGCGTAGTGGTGTGCCTGCCCTTGTCGGCAGTTCCGACGGCGCCCGTGGCAAGTGCGCTGGTTCCCATGAGCTTGTTGATCAGCGTGGATTTTCCGACGCCGGAGGAGCCGAGAAACGCAACCGTCCTGCCCGGAAGGATGTAGGGAAGGACCGCGTCCGTATCGCCGGTAAGAGACGAGACCGTGAGAATTTCCGCCCCGGGCGCGGCGGTCCGCACCTGCGCGATTTTTCCTTCCGGGTCCTGGCACAGATCCGCTTTGGTCAGGACCACCACCGGCTCCGCGCCGCTGTCATACGCAATGGAGAGATAGCGCTCCAGGCGGCGGAGGTTGAAATTCTGGTTGAGCGACATGCACAGAAAGACCGTGTCGATGTTTGCCGCGACGACCTGCTCCTGCTTTGCGCTGCCGGCAGCTTTCCGAAGAAAGCAGCTTTTGCGCGGAAGCAGGCTGCGGATGATTGCAGGGGAGCCGGCTTCCTGCCACTCGGCAAGGACATAGTCGCCCACCGCCGGATAGTCGGAGACTGTCTGCGCTTCATAGCGGAATTTGCCGGAGACGGACGCCTGCTTCACTTCCGTGCCGCTGCTGATCTGATACAGCCCTTTTTCCTGCGAGATGACTCTCGCGCGTAGCTCGCTCATATGCACATCTGCCTTTCCGGGGATAAGATGTCTTCCAGGGTGTAAGGCTTTTCGGGGAACTGGTGCCGGGTATGTTCCTGCGTCGTCAGCGTTACAGGAAGACCTGCATCCTTTGCCGCGGTATAGAGCTGCCTGGCAAGCGGCAGGCAGTCTTCATCCTCCAGACCGCAGAAAATCCGCAGCGCAATGTGCTTTTCCCGGAGTGCCCGCACCAGCGCGTCCGAATGCTCCTGCAGAACCGGAGTCCACGGGCTTTGCAGGACCAGCACATCGCAGCGCGCCGGGGTGAAGCAAATGGCGCGCAGCAGCATGTCGCACCCGGCGGAAAAGCCGCCGCAGACCATTGTTTCATAGCCCTCTGTCTGCAGCGCTTCCAGCGCGCCTGCGACCGGCAGGAACGAAGCCATGTCATAGCTCCAGCGGTACGTGCCGCAGCCGTCCGGCTCGGCGCTCTGGACGGTTTCCAGCTGCCAGCGTGCGCTGCCCGCCAGCACCGGCGCCCAGTCTTCGCGCGCGAGATCGGCGTTCTGCGTGTTTCCGTGGACGGCAAGAAACAGGTTTGCAGCCGTTTTCGATTTTCGGGAAAAGACCGCCTTCGACGTTTCGCGGGCTTTTTGATAGCGCGCGTCGGAGACGGCTTTCAGAGAAAGAAATTCAGGATTGCCGCTCAGCGTTTCGAGATCGTCGTCGATCAGCACCTCCGGGCGATACCACCAGCCGTTCTCTAAAACGGCTTTTTTGAGCCAGCCGAGCGCAGCTTCCGAAAGCCCCGTGCCGCCTGAAAGACAGGCAAGGAAGTAGAACGTCTGCGGTCCGTATGCTGCCGGGCTTTTTTCGTAGGCATCCAGCAAAAAACGATATGCCTGCGCGTAATCTGTTTCGGCGATGGACAGGACCTGCTCCAGCAGATCCGCTTCTTTTTTCAGATTCAATGGCATTCTCCTTTTTGAATTTGATTTATAATGACTAATATATATCAACCATACGATGAAAGTCAACCGCAATTTACACATGGGACAGCGCAGCATTCCGCTGGGACCCGATTTCGATGGTTCTGCCGCCGAGATTTTCGTAAATGCGGTGTGAGACGGAAAGTACGGTGCGCCCTTCGCAGGCGCGGCGCAGCGCGGCAAGCACGCGCTGTTCGGTTTCGGCGTCCAGATTTGCCGTGATCTCGTCGAGAAGCAGCACGGCAGGATTTGCCGCCGCAGCGCGCGCGATGGACAGCAGCTGCCACTCGCCCTGCGAGAACAGCCCCTCCGTGCATATCGTATGATAGCCCTCCGGCAGCGCCTGCACGGCAGCGTCGATACCGGCAAGACGCGCAGCATGTTTTGCCATTTCCTCGGTGATCTGCGGATCGCCGAGCGTGATCTGGTCCAGCACTGTGCCCGGCACGCGGGAAAAATGCTGCTCCACGCAGCCGATGCAGCTGCGGCGCGTCCGGTCCGAAATTGCCGAAGCGTCTACGCCGCCGATGGTGACGGTTCCTGCCTGCGGCGGATACAGTCCCAGCAGGAGCTTAAAAACCGTGCTTTTGCCCGCACCGGTCCTGCCGACGAGCGTGATTTGCTCGCCCTGCTTGACGGTCATGGAAAAATCGCGCAGGACGGGCGCTTCGCCGTAGCCGAAGGTGACGTGCGACAGCACGACATCGCCGCGCGCGGCTGTGTTTTTCTTTTCCATAGCGCGCTCGGGCTGGGCAAGAAAAGCGTCGATGCGCCTGACGCCTGCCATTGCCGACTGGATGGTCTGGATTTCCATGCCGAGACTTTCAATGGGCGCAAAAATGCGCGAGATGTAGTTGATCACGGCAACCGAGGTGCCGACCGACATACCGAACAGAGATAGAATCCGCGCATTGCCGGAGGCGGATAGCAGCATGACGATGCCGACCACGACGGCGTTCAGCAGCAGAACGACGGGGGAGTAGATCGCGTCATAGAAATTGGTGCGCTCCATCGCGGCGTAGCCGTCTGCGATGCGCTGGTCGTAGCGGCGCGCCATGTAGTCCTCCAAACCCAAGGCGCGGATGGTGCGGATGTTATGAAGCGTCTCGGGCACCTGCGCAGATGCATCAGCGACGGTGCGGCGATGGTCGAGCTGTGCGCAGAGCATCCGCTTCTGCACCTGCCGGGTAAACACGGCGAAAAGCGGCAGCACCAGCAGCAAAACCAGCGCCAGACCGGTGTTTTTGACCGCGATGACCGCAAGAATCGAGACGATGCGGCAGGCGTCCGCTGCCATGCTGATGATACCGGAGGTAAAAAGCGCCTCCACAGTGTCGACATCGCCGGAAAAGCGCGCGGCAACCTCGCCGGGGTTCTGCCCTGCCAGCGTGCCTGCCGGAAGGCGCGTCAGCTTCTGCGACATCTCGGTGCGCAGCGCATGGGTCATTTTCTGCCCGAACAGCACAAGAAGACTCTCTTGCGCGGAAGAGAGAAGTCCTTCCAGCGCGAGGCTGCCGAAATAAAGAAGCACTGCGAAAGCAGTCAGCGGCAGACCATCTGTCAGCCGGTCGATGATGCGCGCCAGCAGCAGCGGCGCAAGCAGCGACGAGCCGACCGACGCTGCCACGCACAGAAGCGTTCCCACCGTGAGAAGCCGGTGCACCGACGCTGCCGCCCGGATGGCGGCGAAGACGCCGCTGTTATGGCTGCTTTTCATGTGCAGTCCCTCCTGTCTGGCTTTCATAGAGCCTGTGATACGCCGGAACGGTCCGGAGAAGTTCCTCGTGCGTGCCGACGGCAGTTTTGCCGTCTTCCATGAAAATGACCTGCTGCAGCTGCGGGAAGTGATACAGCCGGTGCGAAATCAGGAAGACAACCTTGTCTTTCGCGTAGTCCTGCAGCCTTGCAAAGATGGCGTCTTCCGTGCTGCGGTCGAGCGCGGAGAACGGATCGTCGAGAATCAGGACGGGTCTCGGATGCGCCAGCGTTCTTGCCAGCGCCAGCCGCTGCGCCTGTCCGCCGGAAAGGCGTGTGCCGCCGCTGCCGATGACGGTTTGCGGTCCGTGCTCCATGCAGAGCACTTCATCTTGCAGGCAGACGGCTTTCAGATATGGCATGGCGTCCTGCTCGCTTCCGCACAGAACGTTGTTTTCGATCGTGTCGGCGCTCAGTTCCGGGTCGTGCCCCAGATAGCCAACCGCTGCGGCAAGCCGGCGCGGCGGGAGCGCGGAAAGCTCTGCCTGTCCGAATGCTGCCGAACCGCCGTAAGGCGCTTCGCAGAGAAATACCCGCCCGAAGGTCGATTTGCCGCAGGCGACGGGACCGGTCACGCCGATGATCTCGCCGGGCTGCGCCGTCAGGCTGAGTCCCGAGAACACAGGCGTTTCGCCATAGGAAAACGAGAGGCTTTCCAGCGTCACGGTCTGCGTGTCCACGATGGTGAGCGGCGCAAGCTTCTCGGGCGTTTTCATCAGCGGCTGGATGCGCTTCCAGGAGACCTCCGCCTTCTGCACGGAGTTAAAGAGCTTTGCCACATTGGACGATTTGACCGTCAGCCTGGTGAAGCAGGACAGAAAGGTGGTAAATGCTGCGATGTCCCAGGCGCGCCAGCCGGTGCCGAGCACGTTTTTCGCGCCGAACCACAAAATGAACAGCACGCCCGCCTCCGATATGGCAAGGTATAATGGCGGCAGGGCAGACTGCCGGACGCTGCTGCGCACGGCGGTTTTTTCATAGTCATCCAGCGCGGCTTCATACTGTGTCTCGCGGGCGCGTTCGCAGCCGTAAATCCGATAGGTCAGGGCGTTCTGCGCGCGGTCGAGCGTCGCGGCGTTCAATGCGCCTGCCGCTTTTTTATAAGCAGCGCCCGCGCGCTGCACCGGCTTTTTCATCCACGCTGCGCAAGCGTAGGACGCAGGCGTAAAAAGAAGACTCAGAAGCGCCAGCCGCCAGTCGTAGACCAGAAGCATGATGACATAGCCGACCAGCGCCACGCCGGTATCAAAAACCTCCGTCGTAAACTTGCGCATGCCCTCGACGCAGTCGTCCACGTCGGAGATTGCCCTGGTCAGCAGCTCGCCCGCGCCCGCTTCTTCGAGTTCGGACCGGCGGCTTCTGACCAGATTGGCATACAGCACGCCCTTCATCCGGCGGTTGATGTTGTTGGCAAAGCGGCGGACATAGAAACGCTTGACAAACCGCGCCGCCTGCACTGCCAGTGTGACGAGAACGTAGAAAAGCACCAGCACTGCCATGCTTGCAGCGCGCGCGTTTCCGCCCAGAATGTCTGCCAGCCGCTGTGCCAGCTGCCCCTCAAACCACGGCGCGGCAAGGAGCCCGACGTTGTAGAAAAGCCCGGAGAGCGTCACGAAGATCAGGGGCAGAAGCTCGGCGCGGAAGTAGGAGAAAATCCGGTCCGGGCGAAAGTCGTTATTCTGCTTCATCGGCTTCGACCCTCCCGGCTGCGCCTGTAAAGTGCGGGAAGCCCGCGCGGCTTTCCGCCTTGGACGCGGCATAGAGCTTGTTGAGCGCCGCGGCAAAAAGGGCTGCTTCTTCCGGCGTCAGCGCGCCCAGCAGGTACTCGTAAAACGCCGCCTCGATCTCTGCTTTGGAGGCTTTCAGGCGCTCTGCCTTCTGCGTCGGATACAGCAGCTGGCTGCGCCGGTCGTTCGGTGCGTCCCTGCGTATGAGATAGCCCTTTGCCTCCAGATTCCGGGTCCGGCGCGCAATGGCAGCCTTGTCGGCGTGCAGAAGCTTGGCAAGTGCCGCCTGCGTGCAGCCAGGGTTGTGGCGCAGGGCGTGAATCAGATCGATTTCCGCCGTGCCGACGTCTGTTTCGCGCAGTGTGCGCAGGACGAGCTTTTCCGCCTCGCGCGCAATTTTGGTAATTTTTCGTTCGGTAATATCCATGACAGCCTCCGTGCCTGAAAAGAAAGATGTATCTACATCGTTGTATGTACAACTATTATGCCACGGGTTTTTTATTTGTCAATAGCGACAGCGGCGTTTCAGACAAAAGCCGGAACGCCACTGTGCGGCATTCCGGTATGTACGAAAACGGAAAGGACCGTTTTCTCAGCGCGCTGCCGTCTCGCGTGTCAGGCGCAGATAGTCGGCATCAAATTGTGCAAGGTCCCTGGAAAACGGCACGGCGCAGGAACTGACCTCGCCGGTTTTTACTTTGTGTGCTTGAGAAAGCGGAGAAACTGCTCCGCCGCCGGAGAAAACGTCTGGTCCTTCTTCCATGCCAGCACCGTTCCGGTTTCCAGCCTCGGAGACAGCGGCACAAAGGTCAGGGCGTCTGAAATGTTGTCAAGGTCAAAGCACAGCGCCGCGCCGATGCCGTTTCTCACCATGTTGGAGGCGTTCAGGATCAGATTGTATGTCGCAGCGATTTCCAGCTTTTCGTAAGCGCTTCCGAACCAGCCTGCCAGCTCGTTGCGGACGGTTTCACGGCTGCTGATGAGAAGCGGCACAGCACAGAGGTCCTCCGGCGTGACGCCGGACTTCTGCGCCAGCGGATGCTCCTTCGGGACAAGCAGCCCCCAGCGGTCCTTTTGCGGCGTGCGCAAAAACGCATAGCGCCCGATGCTGACAGGCTCTGTGAGCAGCCCCATGTCGAGCAGCCCCTTTTCCATGCGCTCTTTTACGTCGTCGGCATTGGCGCTGTGAATGCGGAAGCGGACCTGCGGGTGAAGCTCCCGAAATTCCCGGATATGCTGAGACAGAAACGTCATCGACCGCGTTTCACCGCAGCCGATGGCAATCTCGCCGGTCAGCTCCGTTTCGTGATGCTGTAATTCCCGCTCTGCTTTGTCGGCAAGCTCTACGATCTCCTGCGCGCGTCTGCGCAGGAGCATGCCGTCTTCCGTCAGAATCACGCGGTATTGGCTGCGGCGAAAGAGCTTGACGCCCAGCTCCGCTTCCAGCTGCATCAGCTGCCGGGAAAGCGTGGGCTGCGTTACGTGCAGAAGCGCCGCCGCCTTCGTGATGTTTTCCTCCCGCGCCACGGCGAGGAAGTACGGTCGGTCTGGCAAGAAGACTGAAAAACTCCTATCCGCACGAACTCGACGGTGGTCGCCGCCAGCGCATCGGCATCGCGAGAGCACTCAGCCTGAACCCCGCGTTCATCGTCTGCGACGAGCCTGTTTCGGCGCTGGATGTTTCCATTCAGGCGCAGATTCTCAACCTCATGCAGGACCTGCAGGAGCAGCTGGGGCTGACGTATCTGTTCATCACGCACAACCTTTCCGTCGTCAAGCATATTTCCAACAACATCATGGTCATGTATCTGGGACAGATGGTGGAAAAGGCAAGCTCGGACGAGCTGTTTGCGCGTCCGCTGCATCCGTATACCAAGGCACTGCTTTCCGCGATTCCTTCGGTCGATCTCGACCATCCGCGCCAGCACATTCAGCTCAAGGGCGAAATCACCTCGCCGATCAATCCGAAGCCCGGCTGCCGCTTTGCCGCGCGCTGCCCCTATGCGACCGAAGCGTGTCATCAGAAAACGCCGGAGCTGCGCGAGGTATATCCGGGGCACTTTGTCGCCTGCGACAAGGTCGAGGTGTAAGCGCCGGATTGGAAAGAAGGCATGAACATGGTAGATGAGAAGCGGCTGGTGCAGCGCTTTGTGCAGTACGCAGCCTGTGCCAGCGAGAGCGGGCACGAACGGCAAATGTGCCTGCTGCTGGAGCAGCAGCTGCAGGAGCTGGGGCTGGATGTTTTTCGCGACGACGTGCGCAAAGCCGTTCAGACAGACGGCTGGAATGTTTATGCAAGCCTTCCCGGAACGGGAGAGCCCATGCTCTTTTCTGCGCATATGGACACGGTCTGCCCCGGAAGCGGCGTCAAGCCGGTCCTGCGGGACGGAACGATTTATTCGTCCGGCGACACCATTCTGGGTGCGGACGACAAGGCGGGTATTGCCGAGATTCTGGAGGCGCTGACCTGCCTGCACGAATCCGGTCTGCCGCACCGCCCGATTGAGGTGCTTTTTACCGTGCGGGAGGAAACCGGTCTGGAGGGCTCGGCAAACGCCTGCTATGACAGAATCCGGAGCAAAACCGGCGTGTCCTTTGACAGCGGTCCGATCGGGCGGATTGTCATTGAAAACCCAATCCAGCAGGTGCTGTTTCTGCAGGTGCAGGGAAAAGCGTCCCACTCCGGCAGCCATTATGACGACGGCATACATGCGCTGAAATGCGCGGCGGACATGATTGCGCAGATTCCCTGCGGGCATGTCGACGCAGATACGGCGGTCAATGTCGCAAACTTCCTCAGCCCCGGTCAGGCAAATTCCGTTCCGGACCTGGCAAGCTTCGAGATCGAAATCCGCTGCTTCAGCGCGCAGAAGCTGGAGACCTTCCGGGAAAAGCTCCGGGCGATTTTTGAACGGGTGACGCAGAGCTACGGCGCGCAGTACACGCTGCGCACGGAGCTTCGCTCCCCGGGCATGCAGCTCGGCAGGGCGCATCCGCTCGTCGGACAGGTCTGCGCGGTCTATGAAGCGCTCGGTATCGAGCCGAAGATTGCCCGGGGCTACGGCGGTCATGACGGCGTCAGCTTTGCCGCGCATGGACTGGCTGCGGCAAATCTCGGGTGCGGCTTTGCCGGGTGCCACAGTCTGGACGAGCATGTGCGCGTCGAGGATCTGACAAGGGGCGCCCGCGTGGCGCTGGGGCTTATGACCTGCTGCCGGTAAGAACGTGCGTACCGTCCCCGGGCTGCAGATCGGCAATCCGGGGACTTTTTTTGAAAAACGAGGAGAAAAGGACCATTACACCATATGGAAGAGAAAAAAACAGGAAGCTTTTCGGAAAAGATTGCCGCGTTTTCTCTGGGGCTGCGGTATGAGGATATTCCGGCATCGGTCATAAGCTATGGAAAGCTGCTGCTGAAGGATACCTTCGGCGTGGCAATGGCAAGCCAGAAGCAGGACCATATCCATGCAATCGGAAAGACCATCGAGGAAATGGGCGGAACACCGCAGGCAACGCTCTGGGGCACGCAGGAACAGGCGAATCTTGCCAATGCGGTGCTCTATAACGCCGCACTGATTCACGGCGCGGATTATGACGATACGCACGTCGGCGCCATCGTCCATCCGAGCGCCAGCGTCGTCAGCACGGCAATCACTGTCGGCGAAATGGTTCACGCCGACGGCAGACAGATTCTGACTGCGATCGTCGCGGGCTGGGAGATCATTGTGCGTCTGGGACTTGCTGCAAAGGGCAGATTCCACGACGTTGGCTTCCACGGCACGGGCATCGTGGCGCCGTTCGCGGCGGCATGTGTTGCGGCAAAGCTGCTCGGAGACAGTGAGCGCACGCTCAAAAACGCGCTCGGCATCTGCGGCAGCCAGGCGGCGGCGCTGCAGGAATTTCTCCGCGACGGCAGCTGGGTCAAAAAAATCCATCCCGGCTGGGGCGCGCACAGCGCGATCTATGCCCTCGGCATGGCGCGCAATGGCTTTATCGGTCCGGATAAGGTTTTTGAGGGAGAATTCGGTCTTTATATGACGCACTGCGGCGGAACGGACGGACTGGAAGAAGCATTTTCCGATCTGGGGCGCGTCTGGCATACAACGGAAATTACGACAAAGCTGTATCCGGTCTGCCACATGACGCATTCGTTCATTGACTGCATGATTCGCCTGGAGGAGGAACACCACTTTGGCGCGGACGACATCGCCTCGGCGCAGTGCCGCATTGAAAGCCGCTGCTATCCGATTGTCTGCACGCCGCGCGAGGTTAAAACGAGACCGAACACGGATTATATCATGCGGTTCAGTCTGCCGTATGTTGTGGCAATGGCAGCTGCAAAGCAGAAGGTCGGTCCGGCGGAAATTGATCTGAAATACGCAGAAGACACAAAAATGCAGGCGCTGATGGATAAAATCCAGTGCGTCGAGGACGACAGCAAGCGCAATCCGGGCTTCTTTCCGGGCTATCTCACCGTGACATTGAACGACGGGCGCACATTTACCGCCGACCAGCGCTACGAAATGGGAACCCCGCAGAATCCGCTCAGTGTGGAGGCTGTCGATAAAAAATGCCGGGCAAATCTGGAGGCATTTTACACGGACGCGCAGATTGCGCAGATTTTGCAGCAGATTTCCGGATTTGAAACGCTGAAGGACGTCAATTGCCTGCTGGCATCGCTGATTGCCGGCGGGAAGTAATACGAAAGGAATTCGTTATGGGACAAACACTTGTAGAAAAAATCATTGGAAAAAATGTCGGTCATCCCGTAAAAGCCGGCGAAACGGTGATTGTCAACGTGGACTTTGCCGCGCTGCATGACGGCTCCGGTCCTCTGATGGTGCGGCTTCTGAAAGAGCGCGCGTATGATAAGGACCCTGTTTTCGATCCGAACCGGATGCTCTTTGCCAATGAGTTCGGACCGGAATCCACACGCGAGGTGGCAAACGAGCATGCGCTTTGCCGCTGCTATGCGCTCGAGCATGGCTGCCACTGGGAAGAGGGCGGCACGGGTCATGTACACGCGCACATCTATGAAAGCTTCCTGAAATGCGGCACGGTCTGCATCGTCGGCGACTCCCACACCACGGTCCACGGCGCATACGGCTGCTTTGCAACCGGCTGCGGTTCGACCGACATGGTGGCAGTGACCCGCTTCGGAAAGACGTGGATCAAGGTGCCCGAAACCTTCCGCATCAATGTCGAGGGCGCGCTGCCGAAGGGCGTTTACTCCAAGGACATCATGCTGAAGCTCGCGAGCATCATCAAGTCCGATCAGGCAATTTACAAGTCGCTGGAATTCCGCGGCAGCACGATTTCGTCTTTGTCCATGGAGGGACGTCTGACCATCACCAGCATGGGCGTCGACGTCGGCGCAAAGAATGCGATCATGGAAACGGACGAGCACACGCGCGAATATCTGAAGATCTTCGGTCGTGAAAACGACTATCTGGAGGTCAAGGGCGACGAAGAAGCAAACTACGAGCGCGTCATCAACATTGACGCAACGCAGCTCGAACCGCTGGTTTCCAAGCCGCACTATGTGGAAAATGTGGATCTGGCGCGCAATTGCAGCAGCGAGCATGTCAACATGGTCTTCATCGGCTCGTGCACCAACGGGCGCGTGGAGGATCTGCATATTGCAGCCGACATTCTGCGCGGCAAAAAGGTTGCGAAGGGAACGCGCCTGCTGGTGATTCCGAACTCCAACTATGTCTATCAGCAGTGCATGCGCGACGGCACGCTTCTGACGCTGGCAGAGGCTGGCGCCATGATCGAAGCGCCGAACTGCGGTCCGTGCATGGGCGTGCATCAGGGCATTCCGGCAGACAACGAGGTCGTTGTCGCTACGCAGAACCGGAACTTCAAAGGACGCATGGGAAATCCCACGGCAAGCATCTATCTGTCCAGCCCGGCAACCGCCGCTGCGACGGCGCTGACCGGCTACATCACCGATCCGCGCGAGGTCATGGGCTAAGAAAAGGAGCGTAAGTGTTATGATAAAAGATTCGATTCAGGGTCGTGCATGGAAATTCGGAAGCAACGTCAGTACCGACTCCATTGCCCCCGGCAGACTGATCTCCCTGCGGGCAAATCCGCCGGAGTATGCCAAGCATGTTCTTGAAGATGCCCGTCCCGACTTTGTCAAGGGCGTCAAGCAGGACGATTTTATCGTTGCCGACCGGAACTTCGGCTGCGGTTCCAGCCGTGAGATTGCCGCAATTATCATCAAGCTTGCCGGCGTCGGCGCGGTCCTTTCCAAATCGTTCGGTCGGATTTTCTACCGCAACGCCATCAATAACGGCATGCTGCTCATTGAGTGTGACACCGACCGGATTGAAGAGGGCGACGAGCTGTTTGTGGATGTCAAGAACCGCGTCATCCGCAAGATCAACGACCCGGCGTTCTCCATGCCGTTTACGCTGTCGGAGAAGGAAATCAAGATCGTCAACGAGGGCGGCTTGCTCAACTACATCGAGAATCACAATTCTCTGGATATCTGATATGGAAGCATTGAGACAGCTTGCAGCCTTTGTGCAGGAGCTTCGTCTGGAGGATCTGCCGCAGGACGTGCGCGATGCCGCGCGCTACTGCGTGCTGGACACGCTGGGCTCTGCGCTCGGTGCTGCGGAAAATGAGGAGCTTGCTGCCATCGCGCGGGAATACGCGCAATGGACGGGGCTCGGCGAAAATAACCGCAGCGCGAGGCTCTGGGGCAGCGCGCAGCGGACCAATCTGATGAACGCCGTCTTCCTCAACGGCATGATGGCGCACCAGCTGGAGCTGGACGATGTGCATACTGCGTCCAAATCCCATGTCGGCGCGGTCGTGGTGCCGGCGGCATGGGCGGTCGCGGAAGCACTCGGCTGCAGCGGCAAGACGTTTCTGGAGGCGGTCGTCGCCGGCTACGAGGTGATGGGGCGCGTCGGAAAGGCAATGGACGTTGCCAGCAACCGCAAGCGCGGCTGGCACACGACGGGTATCATCGGAACGTTCGGCGCCGCTGCCGCTGCCTGCAAACTGTTCGGTCTGACGCAGGAGCAGACCGCGAACGCACTCGGGCTTGCCGGCACGCAGTCGTGCGGTCTGTGGGCGTTTCTGGCAGAAGGCGCTACCTGCAAAAAGCTGCATACCGGCAGGGCTGCCGTCAACGGTGTTGCTTCCTGCCTGCTCGCAAAAAGCGGCATGACCGGCGCGATTCATATTCTTGACGCGAAGGACGGAGGACTCTATCCGGCAGTCAGCGACAGCTGGGACATGGAAAAACTGACCGAGGGTCTGGGGCAGAGCTACGAGATCACCCGGATGGACAAAAAGCCGTATCCCTGCTGCCGCACGACGCATCCGAACATCGACGCCGCGCTGCGGCTGCGCGCAGAAGGTGTCCGCGCGCAGGATGTGGCGCAGGTGCTGGTGGAAACCTATGAGGTCGGCGTTCTGCAATGCGGCTTTTCCAAGTATCCGGAAAGCCCGGTGGAGGCAAAGTTCAGTACGCCCTTCACCGCAGCGTGCGCACTGGTCAAGGGCCATGTGAATCAGGCGGATTTTGACGAGCAGACGCTGCAGGATGCGCAGATTCGCCGCATCGCGGAGCACACCAGCGTTGTTGCCGCGCCGCTTTTTACCGAGCGGTATCCGAAGCAGTGGGGCAGCCGCATGACAATCACCTGCACCGACGGCAGCCGCCGCGTCTGTCAGATTGACAACATGTCCGGCAGCGTGGCAGTGCCGCTGAGCCCGGAGCAGGAGCAAAGCAAATTCCTGGGTCTGGCAGCTGCCTGCATGGATCTGCCGCAGGCGCAGAGGCTCATGGAAGAGGTGCTGCGCATCGAGCAGAAGCAGACGCTGCCGCAGGTTGGAATGTGAGGATTGCAATATGGAAAATTACACGCAGACGCTGGTCCGGTTTGTTTTGCAGACAAGGACGGAGGATATTCCGCAGAACGTCATCGAGCTGGCAAAAAAGCACTTTCTCGACTGTGTCGGCGCAGCGCTTGCGGAGGCGGCAGAACCGCGCAGCCAGATTGTCCGGCGCTACTTTTCCGCGCTCGGTGCGGACGGAGACTGCCGCGTCGTCGGACATGGAACAAGACTGAGCGTAGAAAATGCGGCGTTCTGCAACGGCATTCTGGCGCACACGATCTGCTTTGACGATTCCGGTCCCTCCCATCCGTCCGTGACCATCGTCCCGGGGCTTCTTGCGCTGGCAGAGCGGTATCATTTTTCGGGAAAAGAGATTCTTGCTGCGCAGGTGCTGGGCTATGAGGTGTTTCAGCGCCTGAACGCCGCGACCGCGGAAGCGTGGGAGATGCGCAAGCGCGGCTGGCATCCGACCGGCTTTTTCGGAGCTGTCGCCGGAGCAGCCCAGACTGCGCGCCTGCTCGGGCTTTCGCAGCAGCAGGCGCAGCGCGCGCTCGGCATTGCGGCAACGCTTGGCGGCGGTCTGAGCCAGAACATCGGAAACATGGGCATGGGGCTTCATGCTGGAAACGCCAGCCGGAACGGCATTACCGCCGCGCTGCTTGCAAAGGAAGGATTTACCGCGGACGAGCGTCCGCTGGAAGGGCGCTTTGGACTCTTGGATGCACTGTGCGGACCCGGTCAGTATGATGCGTCCAGACTCACCGCAAACCTCGGCGCGCCGTTTGGGATGGAAAACCCGGGCATTACCATCAAGCCGTATCCGAACTGCTGGGCGCACCACAAGGTTCTGCAGGCAGTGCTGGAACTGCGCGAGAAGCACGCGATTGCACCGGAAAACGTCGAGCGGGTCGAAGTTGACCTGCAGACGGACAAGCCAACCTATCGCTACACCGCGCCCAAAACCGATCTGGAAGCGCGCTACAGCCTCGGCTACGGCATCGCGCTGGCGCTGCTGGACGGAGAACTGACACTGGCGCAGTACGCACCGGAGCGCCTGCAGCGGCAGGACACGCTGGAGATGCTCGGCAGAATTCAGAATGTGCCTGCCGCAGACGAACAGGCACGGCAGACGGTCACCATCTGCATGAAAAACGGGCAGCGGTATTCCGGGCGGGTCCAATATTCAAAGGGACATCCGCTTTACGATCCGATGTGCCTTTCGGAGGTGCAGGAGAAGTATCGCCTGCTGGCGGGACGTCTGCTGCCGCAGCATCAGGTGGAAGCTTCGATGCAGGCAATTGTGCACCTGGAAGAGGCAGCGGACGTGTCGGATGTGATGGACCTGCTGGTCGTTTGAAAACACGTTTGTGATACTGGGAGGTTGTATTTATGCTGTTTTGTGCCGCATGTCAGAGCAAAAGCTGCGCTGCCCGGATGGGCCAGACGCAGACCTTTCCGAAGGGCTGCCCCGGACAGGGAGAAAAGATGGATGCCTGGCTGCAGGAGTATGACGAGCCGCTCGATCGGCTGATGGCGCAGAAATCTGCACTCTGCAGCCCGGACCACAGCGAGTGCCGTCTGGCAAAGACCATGCGCTTTGCCAAGGAGTGCGGCTTTCACAAGCTGGGACTGGCGTTTTGCGATACGCTCGACGAGCAGGGGCGGCAGATTGACGCCATTTTGCGCCGGAACGGCTTTCAGGTAGAAAGCGTCCGCTGCAAGGTGGGGCACATTGACCGGAGCGCCATCGGCGTTCCCTCCGCGCAGAAGGCAATGTGCAACCCGATTGCGCAGGCGGAGCTGCTGAACGAAGCCGGAACGGAGCTGAACATCATCGTCGGTCTGTGCGTCGGTCACGACGCGCTGTTCATTCGCCACTCCAAAGCGCCCGTTACGGTGCTGGCGGCAAAGGACCATGTGTATGACAATGCGCCGCTGGAGTGCCTGAAGGATATGTAGCTTTGTCTGCCGGGTTTTCTGACTCTGACAGAGTAAAATCGCACCGCAGAGGATTCCCTCTGCGGTGCGATTCAGGCTGTCGAGGATATTTCCAGACGAAATGTTTCGGAAAGGAAGATAGTGTGAAAGAAACCCATCAGGGGTGTCTTTCGCGTTCAATCAATTCCTTTTTCAAACTTTTCTGAAGTTTGAAAAAGGATTGCGCGTGTCAAAAAGAACTTTTTGACACGCGCAATCGCACCGCAGAGGATTCCCTCTGCGGTGCGATTGCGTTATGATGGTTCGTCCGGAGAATCCGGCGGCGCTTCTTCCACCAGCTCGCTGGTGAGAAGACTTTTTTGAAGGCTTGCCGCCTGCTCCAGATCCTCCCACGGCACGAACAGCTCCAGCTCGGCGTGGTTCTGCCCGAAGGCGACGGAATACAGGACGCTCCTCGCCTGCCGGGTCAGGCAGCGGATGCCCGCGTCCTTCAGAAGCTCCTGCATCGCCTCACCCCACGGGGAGACCATGGTGGACAGATAACAAAAGTCGCCGTCTTTGGGCGCGCGCAGAGGCGTTTTGCCGCAGTAGGGGCAGACCAATCCTTCACAGATCAGATGGCAGTTTTCGCAGTAGTACATGGCAAGCCCTCCTTCGGCATTTACGCCTTGAGCTGTGCGCGCTCCTCTTTTGTCTTGCAGAAATGCTCCAGCACGGGGACAAACAGGCACGCCAGTATGCAGCCCGTGAAGCCGCCGTTATACAGCAGATAGCCGCCGTGCAGCAGCGGCACACAGGTGACGAGCGTATAGTGCGCCACACCGGCGAGGATGCCGGCAAACCAGCCGTATCTGCCAGCAACAGGGGAAAGACCGTTTGCAAAGCAGAGCCCCACAATGATTGCCTGCGCGTTGATGGCAAGCGCGCCTTCGGTTCCCATCACGCCGCAAAGCGCCTTCATGGCAAAGCTCGCAGCGACATAGCCCACCATGATGGACCACACGTTTGCCGGATGGCTTCCTTTGAAGCAGCAGCAGACCATGCAGAACACGCAGCCGAGCGTCACCGCGTTCCAGTTCGCGCCGATGAGCGTGTAGTAAAGGACGATGAAAAGTCCGTAGACGCCGAAGTTCAGAACGGCAGTCTCAAAGCCGTATTTTGCGCCGTAGTCTGCGCCGAAACCGGTGTCCTTCAGAAGCTGCCCGTACTTTTTGCCGCCGCCGAGGAAGATCCCCAGCGCGATGGCAAGCAGAAAGACGACCGCGCAGAACGTGTAGCACAGCGCCGGGAACGAGTCGCCGGTGCCCACACCGGAAGCCTCGGGAAGCACGCCGCCCAGCATCTTATACAGCAGCGCCCGCAGGAAAAACGCGGTCAGACCCATCGGAAGCGCCGCAGAGTACAGGCAGTAGCCCTTGTGGACATTCGGGCTGTGCGCGAGCCCTGCCGGCAGGATAAAGCCCACACAGGCGCAGACGACCAACGTCAGCACAAAGCTGCCGAATGTCACGCCGTGCAGTTCCGCGCCGGGATAGCGCAGAAGAAGGTCGGTCGCCAGCGGGCAAAGACCCGTTGCAAAGAGCATCGCATTGACCAGACTTCCAAGCGGCTTTTTCTTCACGAGGCTGTACAGCGCGACGCCCACGAACAGGAACCACACGTTCAGAATCGTGATGCCCCAGAAGCTGAAGCCCGCCGTCAGGAAAAACGCCAGGACGCTCAAGCCGTCGGGCTTTGCGCCGGGCAGCGTATACAGCAGGCTGCAGATCAGGCAGATCAGAAATACGTTCAAAAAGGTTGCGGCAAAGCCGCCGTAGCTCGCGTCGAAAAAGCTCTTGGTGAGCTGCGCGGGCTGCGTGCAGAGCTGGGCGAGGTTTGCCAGAAGCTCCTGCAGACCTGTGCCGGAGTCGATCATGCAGACGATCGTGGCAATGGCGCACAGCGCCGTAAAAAGACCAAACAGACGGCGGATGGCGCCTGCCGGTTCCTTGAATTGTTCTTTCACAATCTCTTCTTCCTTTCCGGTAAAAGTCTGCCGCCGGAAAAGTGGTCCGGCGGCAGATTGGATGAATCAGAACTTACAGCGTACGTTCGGCTGCCTCGACGACATGACCGATCAGAACCGACGTTGTGACGGAGCCGACACCGCCGGGAACCGGAGTGATCGCGCCGACAATCGGCTCAACCTCGGAGAAGACTGCGTCGCCCGCGATGGCGCCCTTGCCGCCCTTGGCATTGACTTTCTCGGGGTCCCAGTTGATGGAGACGTCGATGACGATCTGATCTTCGGAGACGTAGTCCTTCGTCAGGCTGTTCAGAACGCCCGCGGCGGAGACCAGAATGTCTGCCTTGCGTGCGATACCGGCGACGTCCACGGTCTTGGTGTGGCACACGGTGACGGTTGCATTTTTTGCCATGAGCATCATGGCTGCGGGCTTGCCGACGACGAGAGAACGACCAATGACGACGGCGTTCTTGCCCTTGCAGTCGATGCCGTAGTAGTCGAGAATTTCCATGCAGGCCTGCGGCGTGCAGGGTGCAAAGCCCAGCTTCTTGCCGGTGAAGACGCCGGCGTTGGAGAGGTCGGTCATGCAGTCGACGTCCTTGGCGGCAGCCAGACGGTTGCAGATCTCATCCTGATCCGCCTTGAGGTGCTTGGGAAGCGGGCGGAACATCAGGCAGCCGTGGATGGAATCGTCGGCATTGATCGCTTCGATCTGGGCAATCAGCGCTTCCTTGGTCACGTCCTCGGGTAGGACGAACTTCTGAACCTCGACGCCGATCAGCTCGGCTCTCGCGGTTGCGCCCTTTTCATAGGACAGGTCGGAGGGGTTTTCGCCGCAGCGGACGATTGCCAGCTTCGGGGTAACGCCTTTTTCCTTGAGAGCCGCGACACGCGCCTGCAGCTTCTCGTTCATCGCAGCGGTAACTTCTTTGCCCAGCAGTAATTTAGCCATGCGTCATATCTCCTTCGTTATTTAAAGAATCCGGCTTTGACGGTTTCAAAGATTTCATCGGCGAGCTTGCCGTAGGTATCGAGCATCCCTAAGCACTTGGCGTTCATTTCCTCGGCGACTGCGCGGTTGGCGAGCGTCTTGGTATTGATGAACACGTTGAGAGAAGCCGCCTGCAGCGCGGACTTTACGATCACAGCGCCGCAGCCTGCGTCGGAAACGGCAAGGCGGGAGCCCTTGTCGGCAAAGACCTTGATGGCGTCGAGCGACTTGCAGCACAGCTCCATGATGTGCATCGGGACCTGGCAGGCAATGATGGTCGCCTTTTCCAGCGTTTCTGCTCTCGTGGGATCGTCCTTCGGGATGCCGTAAGCCTTTGCAAGCGGCACAAAGCCCTCGGCGTCTGCCGGGACCTGATCGAGCAGCTGCTTCTGAAGATCGTCACACTCTTTCATGAGGGCTTTGATCTCTTCTTCGACGTCTGCGTATTTTTTCTTGCCAACGGTGAGCGAGCCCACCATGTTTCCAAGCGCCGTGCCGAGCGCGGCAACGAGAGCCGATGCGCCGCCGCCGCCGGGAGCCGGCTCGTTGGAGGCGAGAACCGTGACAAATTCACGGCAGGATTTTGTCGTCATATCCATGAAATGTTTCTCCTTAATCAGAAAGAGAGGCGGCGGATAACCGCCGCCTCCCGGTTGGGTTTGCGTATACAGCTTTTAGCCTCGCAGAGTTTTATGCGTCAGCATAAAATCAATTTGAAATTATTTTTTTGTGAGGGCTTTACCCTTGCAAAAAATCCTGCTCAGGCTGCAAACGTGCGAGCGCAGCAAGTGCGCTGCCGCAGACTGCAAATTCTTCGAACAAAAGCCTGCTTTTGTTCGATTTTAGAACAGACCGGAAACCTTGCCGGTCTCGGTGTCGACGTCGACGCGGCGATAGGCGGGGTTGGCTGCCGTGCCGGGCATCATGGAGATGGTACCAGCCATCGGGCAGAGGAACTTCGCGCCGCCGTATTCCAGAATGTCGCGGACCTTGAGCTTCCAGCCTTTGGGTTCGCCCTTCTTGGTGGGGTCGTCGGACAGGGACAGGTGGGTCTTGACCATCATCGTGCAGTAATCCTTGTACTTCGGGTCAGACTCGAAGCGCTCTGCCTTCTGGACAGCCAGAGGTGCCCATTCGACGCCGTCTGCACCGTAGACTTCCTTCGCGATCAGCTCGACGCGCTGACGCAGCGGCATTTCGAGGTCGTACAGGAACTTGATGTTGACGGGATCTTCGCAAGCCTCGACGACGGTCTTTGCCAGCTCGATCGCGCCTTCACCGCCGAAGCGCCAGTGGTTGGACTCGGCGCAGCGGACGCCATGCTCGGCGCAGAGCTTCTTCAGCAGAGCGATTTCCGCGTCGGTGTCGGTGTAGAAGCGGTTGATGCAGACGACCGGATTGATGCCGGACTTCTTGATGGTGTTGACATGATGGAACAGGTTGCAGGTGCCCTTTTCCAGGAGCTCGAGGTTCTCCTCGGTGTATTCCTTGGCAAGGGGAGCGCCCGGGGTGACCTTCGGGCCGCCGCCGTGCATCTTGAGCGCGCGGACGGTTGCAACCAGAACGGAGACGTTCGGGGTCAGACCGGAAAGACGGGTCTTGACGTTCCAGAACTTCTCAAAGCCGATGTCGGCAGCGAAGCCGGACTCTGTGACATGGTAATCGAACAGCTTCAGAGCCAGACGGTCCGCAATAACGGAGGACTGACCGATGGCGATGTTGGCAAACGGACCGGCATGGACCAGAACGGGCTGATGCTCGACCGTGTAGCACATGGTGGGGTTGATGGTGTTGCGCATCCATGCGGTCATGGCGCCGGCAACTTCGAGGTCCTCGCAGGTGACGGGGTCGCCGCTCTTGGAGTAGGCAACAACGATCTTGCCGATACGCTCACGCAGATCCTTCAGATCGCGGGCGACAGCGAGGATCGCCATCAGCTCGGAGCCAACGGCAATGCCGAACTTGGACTCCATCAGGTAGCCGTCGAGACGACCGCCGATGCCCATGATGATATTGCGAAGACCCTGTGCGCAGAAGTCCAGGACCCAGCCCATCTCCACACGCTTGGGGTCGATATCCAGACGCTTCAGACCCTTGCTTGCCAGCCACTCGTCGTTGTTGTTGCGCTCGTGCTGCATACGCGCGTTCAGAGCGACCATCGCCAAGTTGTGCGCGTTCATGATATCGTTGATATCGCCGGTCAGACCCAGGGAGAACTCGGTCATTGGCATCAGAAGCGCGTTGCCGCCGCCGGCAGCAGTGCCCTTGACGTTCATCGTCGGACCGCCGGAGGGCTGACGCAGAGCGCCGCCAACGTTCAGACCCAGCTTGCCGAGACCTTCGATCAGACCCAGAGAGACGGTGGACTTGCCCTCGCCGAACGGGGTCGGGGTGATTGCGGTGACTTCGATGAACTTGCCGTCGGGCTTATCCTTCAGACGGTTCATAACCTTGATAAAGTCAATCTTCGGGGTCTTGCCGTAGGGAATGATTTCTTCCGGCAGCAGACCGAGCTTCTCGCGGAAGTAATCCACAGAAGGCAGGTTCTTTTCCGCTTCTTCAGCGATCTGCCAGTCCTTGTATTCCGTCGGGTCCAGCGTGACACGACCGGTCTGGGGGTCAACGTACTTGCCATCTTTAAATTCGATTGCCATGGATATTTCCTCCTTGTTCTTCCGGGGCTTTCACTCCGCCCCCGGGAAAGAATAGCTTTGGCGCTATGCATCCCTTCATCCGCAGCCAACAGCGCCATGCGGAATCGATACTTTTTTATCGGTTCGTTCTTAGAATATCACTAACCTTTTTGGAAGTCAATACCTAAAAAACGTTTTGTAGCTTTGCACGGAAACACCGCCGTTTCTTTGTGCGATATGTCGCATATGATATAAAGCACCTGAGTGCTGATATGGCTCTCAGGCGCGTTTATACAAATAGGATTTTCGTTTGTACGGAAAATTTGTCCGAAATGCCGAGCGATATTTCACGTATGGAATATCCTTATTCTGGGAGAACTCGGCATATGCAATCGGATCTGCCCCGGCAGAATCAGTCCTTCGACGCGGGCGCGTCAACCACGGTCACGTCCGCATTTGCCCGCACAAAGGCGATTGCCTTCTTCATGCGGATGTTGTCGCGGACGCTGGCTTCGAACTGCGCGTTCATGTGGGGCTTCAGCTGCTCCATGGTCAGCCCGTTCTGCCGGCAGATGGCAGCAAGCTCGTTGGCATAGTCCTCGTCCGTCGCAGTAAGACCTTCGAGAAGAGCAATGCGCTCGGCAGATTTCTGAATGCGCAGGCTGTTTTCCGCCTCGGGCTTTGCGTCGTCGCGGATCTGCTGCTCGGTTTTGCCGGTGAACTGGAGATATGCCTCCAGCGTCAAGCCCTTGCGCCCCAGCTGCGCCTTTAAAAGCTCGACCTGCGCGTCGATGCCTTCTTTCAGCTCCTGCGCGCTTGGCGTGTAGTCGAGCGTTGCAGCCGCCTGACGCATGAGGGTGTCCTGCACCTCCATCTCGGCGCGCTCGTCGTAATAGTCCTGCAGGCTCTGACGGAGCTTCTGCTTCATTTCTTCGAGCGTCTGGCAGCCGCCGACCTCTTTGGCAAATACGTCGTCCAGCTCGTAGGCAGACTTTTCGCGGACCTCGACGATGTGGCAGCGGAACTCGGCGGGCTTTCCGGCAAGGTCGGTGGCGCGGTAGTCCTTCGGGAAGGTCACGGTGACGAGCACGTCGCTGCCGGCATGCGCGCCGACGAGCTGCGACTCGAAGCCGGGGATGAACATGCCGCTGCCGAGCGTGAGAACCTGCTCTTTTGCCGTGCCGCCGTCAAATTGCTTGCCGTCGACGAAGCCGGCGTAATCCAGAACCACGTCGTCTCCCATTTTGGCAGCGCGCTCGGTGACGGGAATCACGCGCGGCGTCTGCTGGCGGAGCCGGTCCATCTGGCGGTCCAGCTCATGCTCCGTGACCGTCAGCTTTTCAAAATTTGCCTTCAAACCCTTGTATACAAAGCTCATGATGTTTCCTCTCAGAAGTTATTTTTGATGCTGGAAATCAGAATATCGCCAGCCACCACGCGGTCTTCCGCAGAGAAGCCGGTTTCAAAGTTGTCGGAATACAGCACCTGGCTGCTGGGCGGGAATTCATCGTCTCCGGCGTAGACCATGATCTGCATCCGGTAGCCGGGCAGCAGTTCAAATTCATATCCTGCGTCGCCGTGCTCAACGCGCGCGCCTCCCATGTTTTCACAGGCTTCGGCAAATTTGCCGACACGGGTGCCAAAGGTAAACGCGGCTCGGGTCAGGACCCGCCCGGTGTAGGGGCTGATGTACAGCTCGCCCCACGGCATTTCGCGGAAGGTCTTGAAGCTCAGCCAGGGACCTGCCTTTTTGCCTTCGAGCAGATACCGGAGCAGGAAGGTCTGCGTGGGAATATTTTTGAGACCGAACGCTTTCGGGTTATCTGCCGAGATGGTGTACTCGGGCCAGGTTATGACGTAGGCTTCTCCCAGAAGCGTCACGGTAAACGCGCCCTTTTCAAACGGCACGCCGCAGCGCAGCGCCGCCTCGTCGGGATCGAGCGCGCGGAACAGCGCCTCATAGTGGGCAAACGGGACTTCTTCCTTGTTGTTCTGGATGTCTTTACTCTTCAGCTCTGCCATCGTATCACTCCTGTACGCTCGACGGGAACAGCTCGCGGTTGGTATGGGGCAGGAAGCACGCCGCCACAAATTCGTCCATGTACCGCGGATTCGTCGAAAGCTCCATATATGTCATGTTGGATGCAATCTCATGCACCTTTTCGTTTGCGCGTTCCGAGCGCACCATTGCGTAGGCGCCAGCAAGCGAGGTGTTGCCGAGGTAGGTAAACAGACTCCGGTCGATATCGGGCAGCATGCCGATGCGCACGGCGTTTTCCATGTTGATGCCAGAGCCGATGCCGCCGGCAACGTAGACATGCTCGAGAACCGTCACGTCCATATCCAGAGAAGAGAGCATGATGTTGATGGCGGAGAAGATCGCGCCCTTGGCGCGGATGAACGAGTCGATGTCGACCTCGGTGATCGAAATTTCGCGTCCGGTTTCGCTCTCGTCGGGTCTTGCGAGAATATATCTTCCCATGCCGTGCTCGTCGTGGGCGACTCTGCCGCCCTCGCGGACGAATTTGCCCTTCGAGGAGATGATGGAGGTGCGGTAGAGCTCGGCAATCACATCGATGATACCCGAGCCGCAGATGCCGACAGGCTTCTGACCTTCGTCACCGACGATGGTGAGCTTCGGCTCCATGGTATCTTTGTCAATGGACACGGCC
>DPCD01000166.1:36993-38301 GCA_003516765.1 Clostridiales bacterium
CACGAACTGACCCTTGGAGGAGATGATCGACGTGCGGTAGAGCTCGGCGATGACGTCGATGATGCCGGAGCCGCAGATGCCGACCGGCTTCTGCCCGGCGTCTCCGACAATGGTGAGCTTCGGCTCCATGGAATCGCGGTCAATTTCGACTGCCTCAACTGCGCCGTCGGTTGCGCGCATGCCGCAGGAGATATCGCCGCCTTCGAACGCCGGACCGGCGGAGCATGCGCAAGACATCATGAAGTCGCGGTTGCCGAAGACCAGCTCGCCGTTGGTGCCGAGGTCAATGAACAGCGAAAATTCATCCTTGTTCCAGATCAGGCTCGCGAACGTGCCCGCAGTGATATCGCCGCCGACATACGAGCCGATGTTGGGCGCGATGAGAATTTCGGCGTCGGGGTTTGCCACAAAGCCGAGGTCCTTTGCCACCATCCCGCGCCATTGGAAGAAGGTCGGGATATACGGCTCCATGCGCACGGGGTTGGCATCCACGCCGAGAAGCAGGTGGTTCATCGTCGTGTTGGACGCGACGCTGGCACGGAAAATCCGGTCTGCCGTAATGCCGGCGGATTTGCACATGACGGCGGTCAGGGGAACGAGGGTTTCCTTTAAAATCGCGTCCTGCAGGCGCTTGACGCCGCCGGGCTTGGACTGCTCGATGATGCGGTTGATGACGTCTGCACCGTAGCGGATCTGTCCGTTGCCGGAGGATGCTTTTGCGACGAGCTCGCCGGTCTCAAGATTTAAAAGGACGCCCGTAACTGTCGTGGTGCCGATGTCGATGGCGCAGCCGATCATGGGCGCGTCCAGCTTTCCGGTCACGTCCATGACGGTCAGAACGCCCATGTCGAGCGTGCCGGCAATCTGGACCTTGAAGTTCGCCTCGCGCAGCGTTTTGGCAAGCTTCTTGACGGTGTGGTAGGTGAGCTTGACCTCCGTACAGCCGTCGAATGCAGCCTGCGCGGCAAGCTCCAGACGCTCGGTGTCGGGCATGGTATCGTCCAGCGTCGGCTCGGAGAGCTCCAGAACCGCTGAGACAAAGTCGCAGCTGATCTCGACGCCTGCCGCGCGGATGTCTTCCTGCAGCTTATTGAACGTCGCGACCTCCTCGCCGGTGGACAGGTCTGCCGTCTTCATGCGACTCTGGTATGCCGAGGCGATGTCCGGCACCTGCACGACCACATCGGATGCGGGCTTGCTTGCGCAGCTCAAGCGCCAGCCTGCGGCGTAATCTTCTTCCGAGATGTGATGTGTGGGCGTGCTTTCGACGGTGCCCTCGAGAATTTTGACCCGGCACTTGCCGCACGA
>DPCD01000166.1:38566-38864 GCA_003516765.1 Clostridiales bacterium
GGAAGGTAATCTGATACATCGGATGGAATCTCCTTTCGGTGTAGGATCTGTTTCAAATCCATACGTCTGCAAGCACGAGTTTGCACACGTACAGCTTTGAAATGTGGACATTTCAAACAGAATGTCCACAGTACAAGAACACTTCGCAAAAAAGGGGAGGGCAAGAACCCTCCCCCCAGTTATTAAAAGTACCCGGCAGAATGTGGGACTGCTCTGCGGGCTGGATGCCCGCCAGACTCCGGCGGGAAAACCGGCGCTGCTATGCGGACATCCTCATTATATTACATCAGCGGCTCCA
>DPCD01000134.1:0-134 GCA_003516765.1 Clostridiales bacterium
CCCCTGCCGAGCCCCGACTGGGAAAACTCCTCCGTCACACACGCGACGCCGAGCCCGATTCTGGCAAGCGAAATCAGCAGGTTGTGGGACCCCAGCTCGATTTCCGGCTGAATCGTTACGCCGTGCTGCTGGAA
>DPCD01000134.1:433-3202 GCA_003516765.1 Clostridiales bacterium
GCCTTGCGCTCCAGCAGAATCAGCGGGAACGCCGCAATCTCCTCCATCGAGTACGCATGCGAAAAATCGCACGGGTAATCTGGCGCGGCGACAAAGATCGTGTGTGTGTCCACGCAGTGGCGCACATCGTAGACTGCCGGGTCCTGATCGTCGCTGGCAAAGGCGATGTCCACCTGTCCGGCATGCAGATACTCGAGCACCATGTGGCTCGTGCCGTTCAAAATCCGGATACGGATGTCCGGATAGTCGCGGTGGAATGCCTCAAGCCGGGACAGAAGATACGTCTTCGTCACCGTGTCGCTGGCCCCAATGATCAACTCTCCCGTCAAAAGCTGCCGCGACTGCGCCAGCTTCTCCTCCCCGCTCTGAATCAGCCCCAGCGCGTGGGAAATATACTCCTGCAGGAGCTTTCCCTCGCTGGTTAAATACACGCCCTTCGTGCTGCGCGAAAAGAGCCGCACCTGCAGCTGCTCTTCCAATTGCTTGATCGACTGGCTGACCGCGGACTGCGAAATAAACAGGTTCTGCGCGGCGGCAGAGATATTTCCCATGCGCGCCACCTCATGAAAAACGCGGTAGAGCTCCAGCTTGACTGCCATCGTGATTTCCTCCGTCATTAGAAATTCTAATACTCAAAATTACGTATATCTATTTTACTTATCCCTGTTTTTTGATTATAATGAAAGTAATTGCGAATGTCCAGAACATTTTTCAGGAGGTTTCTCATGCTTATCCGATCTGCGGAACAGGATATCGAACGGGTTCTTTATACCGAAAAGGCAATCGCCGCGCGCGTCGAGGAAATCGGCGCGGAGCTGACCCGGCGTCTGGGGGACAAGCGCCCAGTGCTGGTGTGCGTCTTAAAGGGCGCGTCGTTTTTCTACATTGATCTGTGCCGCTGCATGAACTGCGCCATCGACATGGACTTCATTTCCGTCTCGAGCTACGGCGCAGGCGCGCAGTCCACGGGCGTCGTGCGTCTGATCAAAGACCTGGATAACAACATCACCGGACGTGACGTCGTGATCGTCGAAGACATCATCGACTCGGGTCTTACCATGCACTATCTCAAGGAACTGCTTTCGGCGAGAAAGCCCGCGTCCATCACGACTGTCTCCTTCCTCGACAAGGCGACCTGCCACGACAAGAGCCTCAAGACCGACATCTGCGGCTTTGAGATTCCGGACGAGTTCGTCGTCGGCTACGGGCTGGACTATGCCAACTATTACCGCAATCTTCCCTACATCGGCATTCTTCGTCCCGAGTGCTATAAATAACGCCGCGCAGTGGAGCCCTTTCCGGCTCCACTTTTTTCCGTGATACGTCATTTCGCCGCATAGCTATTTCGTTTTTGCCGAATTTTTGTCTTGTTTTTTCCCGTTTCGCCTCTTGACGAAAGCGGTCAGAAATGATAGCATCAGTGTACAAACAAGTTCGCACTGTCCGCCCTTGCGTCAGTTGGCAAGGGCACACACGGTTTTTCACGGGGCAAAACAGCGCCTGGCGTCGTTAATCCTCGTCGATGGGCGTCAGCCCATCTTCCTCGTCTGCCCGCCCAGCCGCCGTTTATCCTCCGCGAAAAACTCCGAAGGACTTGCCGACCGGTCTGGAGCGTTGTCTGCAAGGCAGAGGACGACGGCATGCTGGCGCATGGCTAGGACGATAACGCAGCAGACGGCGGTCCAGTCCGGTACGCAAGCGCGTGTGCCCTTGTCAGCTGACGCTTGGCGGTCTTTGCATTTCATAAGGTTTGTTGCCAATATAGGTCCGGATACATGGCCCGGATGTTTCTACCGCAGCGCCGGAGCTGCGACTATTGGACGATTGCCGCAGGTGGGCGCAGCTTTCCCGCGGCTTTGTGAATTGGCAGCAGGAGCAGCGTCTCTTGCCGCCATTTTTATGATTTCAGGAGGTTTGTTATGCAGGAGCTTAAGGAGCGGATCTTAAAGGAAGGCAAGGTTTTGCCCGGCAATATCGTGAAAGTCGACGGGTTTCTGAACCACCGGATCGACTGCAAGCTGATGGCAGACATTGCCGACGAGTTTGCAAAGCTGTTCGATCTGTCGAAGGTCGATCTCATTCTCACTGCCGAGGCAAGCGGCATCGCGCTCGCTGCGATCTGTGCCTACCGGTATGGTCTTCCGATGGTCTTTGCCAAGAAGGCAAAGAGCGACAACATCGAAGGCGGTCTTTACCAGAGCGAGATCTATTCCTACACCTATAAGAAAAAGGTCACGCAGATTCTCTCCAAGGAATGGCTGACCAGCGACAACCATGTGCTGATTCTCGACGACTTCATGGCAAACGGCGAAGCGGTCCGCGGTCTTTGCGAGCTGGTTGAGCAGGCGGGCGCAGAGCTTGTCGGTGTCGGCATCGCGATTGAAAAGGGGTTCCAGGGCGGCGGCGACCGGCTGCGCAACATGGGCGTCAACTACCACGCGCTTGCCGTCATTGAAAAAGCCGACGAAAACGGCATCATCTTCCGCGAGGACTGATTGGTCCTGCACACAGCTTCTTCCCGGCGTGTCCATCCGGCGCGCCGGGTTTTTGCAAATTTTTCCGCGCGGTTTGTTGGAACTGCAACGGACTTGTTTGCCTGCCTCTGCTATACTGACGCCAGAACAAAGGAAACGGAGTGGTTTTGATGAAACGAAGAATCATCCAGATCGACGAAACTCTCTGCAATGGCTGCGGCGCGTGCGCAACCGCCTGCCATGAGGGAGCCATTGATATTATCAACGGCAAAGCAAAGCTGGTGCGGGAGAATTT
>DPCD01000134.1:3437-3667 GCA_003516765.1 Clostridiales bacterium
GACGGGCTCGGCGACTGCCTGCCGGCATGTCCGATGAACGCCATTCATTTTGTCGAGCGTGAAGCCGCGCCCTATAACGAAGCTGCAGTTCAGGCAGCAAAGGCGCACAAGGCGGCGCACGGCGGCTGCCCCGGTGCAAGAATCCGGCAGATGCAGCAAGCGCAGGACGCGCCGGAGCCCGCGCAGAAGCGCCCGTCGCGGCTGGCGCAGTGGCCCTGCCAGATCAAGCT
>DPCD01000083.1:0-1204 GCA_003516765.1 Clostridiales bacterium
GGCACCGGCTGGCAGCCGGAGGCGGCGCTGCGCGCAGGGCTGGCGCTCTGTAAGCTCGAACAGCTTCGCATCGGGGAAACCGGCTGCAGCAAGCTTCTCAAGGAGCTGATGTTCGGCACGTATAATAAAAAGTTCAGGCCCAACCGGACGCCGAACGACTGGATTTGCTCGGACCCGGCGGTCGTTGATGCGTATACGAACGACGAGCTTTGCGGCTTTGACGCAACGGTCGGTCTCACGCGCGACATGCTGACAGGCATTTCGATGAACCAGAAGAAGGAGAATCTTGCGAAAATGGACAAGGAACTCCCGGTGCTATTCATCTCCGGCATGCAGGACCCCGTCGGCGCGATGGGAGAGGGCGTGCTTGCCTGCATCGATGCGTTCAAGCGCGCGGGAATCAGGCATGTGACCATTCGCCTGTATCCGGAAGGCCGGCACGAGATGCTCAACGAGGTCAACCGGACGGAGGTCTACGCGGACATCCTTTCGTGGCTCGAACAGAGAATTTGAGGTAAAAACGAAGCAGCCTCCCGGAAAAATCTCCCGGGAGGTTGCATTTTGTCATTCTTTCTGCTATACTTGTATAAATTTTGTAACCACTTCGGGCTTAGCCCGGTGATTCTCAGAAAGGAGCGCACACAGATGTCGAAACGATGGGGTCTTCGTCTGCTGCTGGCTGTCATGCTGCTTGCTGCCTTTTCCGCGGCTGCTTCCGCGGAGGAAGGTGACGGCTGGTACGATGCGTCGCAGGAGGAATATTTCTGGCAGGACCAGCAGGAGGTCGTCTTCCCGGACGTGACGCCGGAGCACTGGTCGTATGACGATGTGATGTATCTCTACCGCAACGGCATCATCGGCGGCTTCCCGGACGGCACGTTCCGCCCGGAGGAAAAAGTCACAACCGGTCAGGCGCTCAAAATGATCATTCTTGCTGCAGGGTATGCCGAACCGGAGACGGTCTCGAGCCATTGGGCGCGGGGCTACCTCAACTTTGCGCTGGAAGCGGGCATTCTGGAGCGCGGCGAAATCACCGATCTGGATGTCAGCATGAGCCGGCTTCTGACCGCGAAGGTCTCGGCGCGCGCGCTCGGCGTGACGCGGCAGGATGCCCAGCAAAAATTTTCCGATACGAATGATGACAGCGTGCAGGCGCTGAGCGAAATCGGCATCATCGGCGGCTATCCGGACGGTACGTTCCGTC
>DPCD01000083.1:1405-4142 GCA_003516765.1 Clostridiales bacterium
CCGGACGGTACGTTCCGTCCGAACGGCTCTTTGACACGCGCAGAGCTTTCTGCCATCGTCAGCCGGATTTACGCCTACCGGTTAGACCGGAACGGCGGCTCGACGGACAATCCGGACGACCCGGAAGATTTAGACAGCGATGAGCCGATTGAGCTGCGCACAACAGATGCAGGCATCGAATTTATCAAAGCGCGCGAGGGCTTCACCGCGAAGGCGTACTGGGACTATCAGCAGTATTCCATCGGCTACGGCAGCTACTGCGAAAAAGACGAGTACCCCGACGGCATCACCGAGAAACAGGCGGACAGGCTGCTTCGCAAGCGGCTGCAGGGCTTTGAAGCGAAGCTCGATGAGTTCCTGGATAAGAACAGCATTCGCCTGAAAGAGCAGGAATATGACGCGCTGGTGTCTTTTACATACAACAACGGCGACTACTGGATGCGCGAAAAGAACCAGAGCCGGCTGGCGGCACTGCTCATTTCCGGCAGATACAGCGTCAACGAGTTTGCCTCGGCGTTCGGCATCTGGTGCCATGTGACCAGCAGCTCCGGAACGGAAATTCACAACGGGCTGATCGAACGGCGCCTTAAGGAGCTGAAGCTCTTCTTCTACGGCGACTATGACGGCAGAAACACCAACGGCTTCAGCTACGTGATTTTCCGGACCGAAAAAGGCTCTTTGGATGTAGACGTCGCGGTCTATGAGACGGGCAGCTACTATGACCCGATGTTCGAGGCAAGCTGTGACGACGATGAATTCTTTGGCTGGGTCACAGAGAACGGCGTGGTGATCGATGAAAACACGCGCGTGGAGGAAAATCTGACGCTGACGGCGCTCTGGCGCAGCGAGGCAGAGGGCTGGTTCTGATAAAAATTCGCAGCACCGCGCAAGAGTCCTGATTATGGGACATACCATATGGTATACTGTCACCAGAAAGCGAAGGGAGCTGTGTGTGATGGAATATCGGATGGAGTATGTCAGAGGTCATATTGAGGTTTATTCGGCAAGAGGCGAGTTCCTGTTTTCTGCCGACACGATGGCAGAGGCGGACGAGATGCTGGAGGAGTAAGATGAACATCCAGATTTTTGGAAAGAGCAAGTGCTTCGATACGAAAAAAGCCGAGCGTTGGTTCAAAGAGCGCAGAATCAAATACCAGTCTGTGGACCTGCTGCGCTACGGCATGTCGGGCGGCGAGTTCGACAGCGTCCTGCGCGCCGTGGGCGGTATTGACAAGCTCATTGACTGGGAGCAGAAAGCGCCGGAGATCGACCTTATGCGCTACATGGACGATAAGACGGCAAAGGAAGACAAGGTCTTCGACAATCCGAAGCTCATGAAAACGCCCGTCGTCCGCAACGGAAAGCAGGCGACCGTGGGCTACTGCCCGGAGATCTGGGAAACCTGGGTTTAGAATGAAGAAGGACCCCCGGCATAGCCGGGGGTCCTTTTTACTCTTTTGCCGTCTGATCCAGTTCGGTTCTGCCGATTTTGAAATGGGCGTCCTTCGGAAGCCCCTGCGCGATGGCAGGAAAGAAGTTCCCCGTGTCGGCGGTGCGCTGGATTTCGTACGTGCCGTATTGATTGACCATGTCGAAGCAGTCCTCGGCGTTTCCCGGGAAATGGTTGACCATCGGGGTTGCGGAGTAAGGGAAGGTCTTTGCCGGGGGCAGATGGACAGGCTTTTTGGAAGATGGTTTCTGAGACATGCGTTTCACCTCGCGTTTAGTTTGCGCAAAACGCGCAGCGGCATGTCCGGAAAAATTTGAAAAGCCGAAGAACGCTTAGTGCCCTTCGGCGGCAATCATATGCATTGCGTGCTCCAGCGCGCCGATGACCGCGGAAAGGTTTTCCTTTGCCGCCTTTTCAGAGCCGGGCAGATTGAGAATCAGGCTGCTGCCTCTCGTTCCGGCGACAGCGCGCGAGAGCATGGCGCGCGGTGTGATTTTGAGACCTTCCACCCACATCGCAGCGGGAATCGCGCGGATTTCGCGGTCGAGAACGGCAAGTGTCGCCTCCGGCGTTACATCGCGCGGGGAAAGCCCGGTGCCGCCGGTGGTGACAATCAGACCGATATGGCGCTCGTCGGCGCAGTCGATCAGCGCTTCGCGGATTTTTTCCTGTTCATCCGGGACAATGGCGGTGTGGACAACGGAAAAGCCCGCGCCTTCGAGCATCGCGCAGACGGCAGGACCGCTGGTGTCAATGCGCTTTCCCTGACTTCCAAGGTCTCTGACGGTAATCACAGCTGCTGTATAGCTCATAGGGTACCTCATTTCTATTCCTATCGTTTTGTTGACCGGTTTTATGGGCGATAACCGAACGCGGTGGGCAGTCCATCGCCTTTGCAACCGCTAAGAGGCATATCGCGCCTCCTTTCAAAGTCAGTTTAGCATCGAAGCAAAGCAGCGTCAAGAATATCCACTGTCCGGTTGCGGCAAGAGCAGGACGCTCAAGTGCATCGCGGGCATCGAGCGCCCGGACAGCGAAAAGCACATCGATCTGCCGCCGCAGAAGCGCAGGGACGGGTATCTGTTCCAGCAGTATACGCTCTTTTCCAATATGACGGTCGGGCAGAACATCCGCTGCGCCCTTCGCTGCTTGCCCCTCCGGATGCACCGGATGGCTGCGAGCTGCTTCATATCGAGCTGCCGCTGGACCGTGCGCCGCAGGCTGGAAGCCTTCTGCCGTTTTCCATCCGGGAAGAGGCGCTGCTTCTCTATTAACGATACGCCCATG